>JAFECZ010000033.1 GCA_018241905.1 Pseudomonadota bacterium | reverse complement strand
GCGACAAGCCCGCCACGATGTTGTTCGTGCTTGTTGGTGCGTCACGCGGCCCCGCCAAGTGACTAGGTAGGCCGTAGCTGGCCCGCGGCGACTGCTCGCACGTGTTGAAGCACGGACGCCCCAGTCGCCGCTACTCAAAGAACAATCATCATGGACTTCAGCATTGCAGCCTTCCTGGTGCAAGACGGCCTCATTTCAGGTGCCGTCTATGCGCTACTCGGCGTCGCCATCGTTCTTGTCTTCTCCGTCACGCGCGTCATCTTCGTGCCACAAGGTGAGTTCGTCGCGTTTTCTGCCCTGACGATGGCAGCCCTCCAGGCCGGGAAGACGCCTGGCACGCTCTGGTTGCTGCTGATGGCCTCTGCAGTCGCTTGCATCATGGAGCTCGTGGGGAGCTTCAAGACTGGCGACAAGTCGCGCGCTGTCCGCGCGCTGCTCGTCTACGCAATAGCCCCGGCGGTCTTGGCTGCGGTCATGCTGTGGGGCCTTCCGCCTCAGCTTCCGATGCTAGTGCAGGCGCTGATTTCACTGCTCCTGGTCGTGCCGCTCGGGCCATTGCTCTACCGAATCGTCTATCAGCCCGTTGCGCATGGCTCCGTGTTGGTTCTGCTCATCATCTCTGTGGCGCTGCACCTCGCGCTTACTTCCTTCGGACTCCTGGTGTTCGGTGCCGAAGGTTCGAGAACCCCGACGTTCAGTGATGAGCGTTGGCAGGTCGGCCCGCTTTCCATCACTGGCCAGTCTGTTTGGGTCATTGGCGCCAGTGTTGTGGCCATCGCGCTGCTCGCCTGGTTCTTCACCTACACCTTCCGCGGGAAGGCGTTAAAGGCCACGTCGGTGAATCGCGTTGGCGCGGAGTTGATGGCTATCAGCCCGACTGGCGCCGGCTCGTTGGCCTTCACGCTCGCCGCCGGTATCGGTGGTCTGTCGGGACTTCTCATCGGGCCTATCAACACGATGTTCTACGACACGGGCTTCATGATTGGCCTCAAGGGATTCGTGGCTGCCATCGTCGGAGGCCTGGTCAGCTACCCGCTCGCAGCTCTGGGCGCGCTCCTGGTCGGCCTGCTTGAGAGCTTCTCGTCTTTCTGGGCGAGCTCATACAAAGAAGTTGCTGTGTTCACGCTCATCCTCCCGGTGCTGCTGTGGCGCTCTCTGCGTACTCACCAAATCGAGGAGGATGAAGAATGAATCCCGGACGCATTGGCGTGGCCGTCTTCGTTGCCATCGTGGTTCTGGGGCCGCTGTTATTGCCCGAAGGCCTCATCACGATGCTCAACTACACCGGGCTCTACGGCTTGGTGGCCATCGGCTTGGCCTTGGTCACAGGCATTGGCGGCATGACTTCGTTCGGCCAAGCCGCATTTGTGGGCATCGGCGCATACGCCACCGCCTATTTGTCGACGGCCGCCGGGTGGTCGCCTTGGGCCGCCCTCGTAGTTGGCATTGTCGCAACCTGCGCGACGGCGCTGCTGCTCGGCGCATTGACTCTGCGATTGGCCGGCCACTACCTGCCGCTCAGCACCATCGCGTGGGGTCTAAGCCTCTACTTCTTGGCCGGAAACATGGAGTTCCTCGGCGGGCACAGCGGCCTCAGCAACCTGCCGGTCGTCCAGTTGGCGGGATTCGCATTCGACGACCCTCGCAAGTTCTCGTACCTCATCTGGGCCTTCGTCCTGTTGGCAATCTGGCTGCTGCGCAACCTGCTGGCATCCCGGGAGGGGCGCGCCATCCGCTGCTTGAAGGGCGGAAAGGTTATGGCGGAGTCCATGGGCGTGAACATCCCGCGCAGCAAAATCATCGTGTTCGTGATTTCGGCTCTCCTCGCCTCGGTGTCCGGCTGGCTCTATGCGCACCTGCAGCGCTTCGTGAATCCCACGCCGTTTGGACTGAACTACGGCATCGAGTACCTCTTCATGGCCGTCATTGGCGGCGCAGGCTATGTGTGGGGTGCGCTCCTCGGCGCCGGCATCATCACCGTGATTCGCGAATGGCTGACAGACGTGCTGCCAGGTCTGCTTGGACAGAGCGGCAGCTTTGAGGTCATCTTCCTATCGATACTCACCATCGTCCTGTTGCAACGGGCTCCCGATGGCCTGTGGCCCTTCATTGCCGGCAGGTTCTCGGCCAAGGCAGACGCCAAGCGGGCTCAAGCCCCAGTCGCGGCCCAAGCTCAGGCGTTGCCGAAGCGGTCGGCGGCGGCGGCCGGAACCATGCTGCTCGAGGTGAAGGAGGCGACGAAGCGCTTTGGCGGCCTGGTTGCTGTGAGTGGGGTGGGCCTGGATGTGAAGGCAGGAGAAATCCTGGCGCTGCTTGGCCCCAATGGTGCCGGCAAGAGCACCATGTTCAACCTCATCTCCGGCGTTTTGCCTCTGACCTCGGGCTCGGTGTCCTTCCTCGGCAAGCCGATTGGCGGGCTGCGCGCTCACGATATCGCCAAGCTCGGGATGAGCCGGACGTTCCAGCATGTCAAGTTGCTGCCGAACCTGTCTGTGCTCGAGAACGTCGCCATCGGTGGCCACCTCCGCGGGAGCGCGGGCATCGGACGCTCCGCATTGCATCTTGAACGCGTCGAGGAGGCAAGCCTGCTTGCCGAAGCCTCGCGCCAACTGGACCGGGTAGGCCTGGGCCAACTGAAGCACGTTGCCGCCGGCGGCCTATCGCTGGGCGACCAGCGAATCCTAGAGATTGCCAGAGCCCTGTGCGCAGACCCTTCGTTGCTACTCCTGGATGAGCCAGCCGCGGGCCTTCGGCTGAAGGAAAAGGAAGCGCTTGCGGCGCTTCTCAAGAAGCTCCGGGCGGAGGGCATGGGCGTGCTGCTGGTCGAGCACGACATGGACTTCGTGATGGGCCTGGTCGACCGGATTGTGGTGATGGAGTTCGGACAGAAGATTGCCGAAGGGCTGCCGCATGAGATTCAAGAGAATCCCGCGGTGCTCGAGGCTTACCTGGGAAGCGTGGAATGAGTTCGATGGCACTCGAGGTCAAGGACCTCTCTGTTGCATACGGCAAGGTCGAAGCATTGCATGGCGCCAGCCTGAAGGTTGGCACTGGCCAAATCGTCTCGGTCATCGGACCGAACGGCGCCGGCAAGACCACCATGCTCTCCGCAATCATTGGGCAACTTGGCTCCAAGGGGAGCGTGTCCTTCCAGGGCAAGAGCCTCAATGGCGTCAAGGTCGAGAAGCGGGTGGCTGGCGGGTTGAGCCTGGTCCCAGAGAAGCGGGAGCTCTTCTCTACCATGTCCGTTGAGGACAACTTGCTGATGGGGGCCTACGCCCGGCACAACCGAGGGGAACGCGACCATCGGGAAACCATGGAAGATGTTTTCCAGAGATTCCCACGGCTCAAGGAGCGGCGACAGCAGCTGGCCGGCACCCTGTCGGGGGGGGAGCGGGCCATGCTGGTGCTTGGTCGCGCCCTGATGGGGAAGCCACAGGTGCTCCTACTCGATGAGCCGAGCCTTGGACTGGCTCCTCTCATCGTGAAGGACATCTTCCACATCATCTCGGACCTGCGGCAGTCGGGCGTTGCCATTCTGCTGGTTGAGCAGAACGCCCGGGCCGCGCTGCAAATCAGCGACTACGGCTACGTCTTGGAGACCGGCGCCGTGGTTTTCGAAGGGCCCAGCCGCGAACTCGCCGACGACCTGCGAGTCGCCGAAACGTACCTGGGCGGAGCGAAGCGTCCCCATTGAGGCACCTGGCCCGCGCTGCGCGGGTCAGACGCCCTGTAGGCACTCCTGCGCCTGATTATTCGAATCTCTCCTCATCGAGGGACTCTCTCGCGCGGTCCTCTTCGATTCTTCGCTGCACGAGGAGGATGCTCTCCGCCGCCCAGGTGGAAATGTCCGTGTCTGCACTTTGGGTCATCGTGTGGAGGACATCGAGGAAGGGCGCGAGAGTCGATGCCAAGCTCCCAAAGTACTGCGTCGGGTAGAAGTTGTGCCGAAGTGCATCTAGGACTGCCTTCTTGTCGCAAACCGAGTCGAGCAACCCACTTGCCAGGGTGCTGATGGTTGCCGGCGAGCCATCATCGACGTAGTCGAGCACGTTGGTCTTCTGACCCAACCGCTCCACAAGTCGAGTCCAAGCTGCAGCGAGAGGAGCTCTTTCGTCAGGTGCGACCGCAACCCACTTGAGCACAGCATCAACGGGAGCGCCATGCAGCCAGGGCTCCGTG
This sequence comes from Pseudomonadota bacterium, assembly GCA_018241905.1. Classification (GTDB taxonomy): domain Bacteria; phylum Pseudomonadota; class Gammaproteobacteria; order Burkholderiales; family Burkholderiaceae_C; genus Variovorax. Next base: position 15,703 of record JAFECZ010000033.1, on the reverse strand, counting down.
ACGTAGAAAGAGCGATAGCGTCGCTTCGATTGTGGTTCGGCATCGCCTGTTCGCAAGAGTAGGGCGTCAAGCGCGATTTCAGTCTGGAGTTCTAGCAGGACGCGAGTTAGGTCTCGGTGCTCGATTGGCGACCAATACTTGCCCATCGCCTCGGCAAGCCTGCCCGCCAAGATTGCGGCTGTTGCCCGTCCTTCGGGGCCTCCCAGGCAGCTTTTTGCAACTTCGCTGGCCCTCGTGGCCACGTGGCTGCCTCTAAGGTCAAATGAGTAGCGAGCAAGAAGCGTACGAGATAGTTCGAGTTCTTCCGGTGGAATCTCAAGGTTCTTGCTGCGTCGATGGAACAATTCAAACGCCAACTCGCCGAGCGCTGCGGCGAGCCCGTCCCGGAGCGTCGAAACGGCTTGAAGCACCTCGCAGAACTTCGCGGCAGAGAGCCCTTGCTCGCCCGGAATTGCCGTGCGGACCCTATACGAGAATGCGCTGGCCACACCCTTCTGCGTTGCTCGAAGGAGCCTGTCGCCATCCGAATCCGCGCTCGGCCAACCCAGAATGTGTGGGAATACCTCTGCCAAGTCTTCATCTTCCTCGAGTTTGTTCAATATCCGGTCGGCCTCGGTCCTGCTTCGACTTCCGACCCCTTGAAGAAAGCCCTGTAGGACTGCAACATTTCTCTGACTGCCTGCTGCCAGGTAGGTCGTGCGCAAGACGTTCCAAGGCGCCTCTGCGTCGTCACATCCAAACGCTAGGCCTCGACCCCACGCGATGGCGCGATGGTCGCCAATGCAATGAAGCCCGGGAAGCACCTGGTCGAGCTCGGAGAGCCTCGGAGCCGCAGCTTTGCCGAGAGAGAAGGACTTCTCCTGAAGGCGTTCCCACGGTCTAAGCGGATTGGCATCCTCTTGAGCATCACTCTCGTCAAGGGCATCAGATATGTCGACGCCAGCTTGCGGCGCCCCCAGGTAGGCGACTGTCTCCTGCAACACGCCTGTAGGTGCGAGCAAGTCTGCAAGGTCCTTCAGGCGCTGCAGGTCCTCGCCTTTCATGTTCGGCCCGTCCAAGCGTATCGTTGTACGGACAGAGGCCCACCCCTGCGGCCAGTACGGGCCGGCAGCAAGTTCGAGCATCAGTTTCCTCAGTTCATCGCGAACCGGAACCATCCACAAGTCCCGGAAGTTCTCGGCGAGCGTTGACCGCACTGCAGTGTGACCGTTCGGGTTTGACTGGGCGATACCTCGCAGGAATGCGAGGGCTTGAACTACCCAGTCCGTGGCTTCCGCGAGGCTTGAGGGTTCCCAACCATTGGCATTCGAGCGGGAGCCGAAGTTGAAGTCGTGGGCAGAGCTAATCTGCCCTATCTCGAGCATGGCGCATGCGGCGCCCAGCAGCAGCTCCTGGCGCCGCTCGGACGCCCTTGCTCGAAGAAGTGCAAGCTTTAGAAACGCTATGCGCTGGCTTACGCTGGCGAGGGTTCCAGAGAGGTTGGAGCGAAACATCTCCCGGAAGGCGTCGCGACCGTGCTTGGTCTCGCCCGGCTCGATTTCGGCAAGATATAGAAGCACTTCCGCCGCGCTCTCGAACATGTGGGGTGCATGCGCCAAGTGACGCGCGAGCGCGCACCAGTGAAAGAACGCCGTCCCTTGCGTAGACAAAAACTCGTCAATGCCTTGTGGCGAAAGAGCCAGCTCGAGGTGACGTAGGACCGCTTCTGTAGCAAGTGGCGCCACGTAGTTCAGCAGAAGACGCCCGCGGTCGTTCAACTGTGCGAACCTGCCGAGCAGCTTTGGGTCGCTCAGCCAAGCTGTAGCAATGGCGCGGGCTGCGTCACTGTCTTCCAGGTATGAGATGCGGCGTGCAAATGACTCGAGGAGTCTTTCGTTGCGAGAGAAGTGGTCCTGAATCGTTGCTGGTTGGATTTTTCGAAGAGCCGCTTTGGCAAGGCGGTTGGCGAGCGCCGGCGGTAGGAGGGCTCTCCATCGGCTTCTGCATTGCACGATTTCGCGGCTCCTGAGTGTTTCGACGTGTCGATAGAGCTCCGCTCCGCTCGATTGGACCAAGGAGGCCAAGATGCCCAGCTCAGAGTCCTGGTCAGAGGCCCCCGCATCGAACGAGTACACCAAAGAGCAAACTTCAGCTGCTCGCTCCAGCGCAGGGTCATGCTCCTGGTTCTGCCGGAACAAGCGCTGGAACACTACGGAGTCATTCAGCGCGCCCAGACTCTCGCCCTGGCGCACTGTGCGAGCGAGTGCAAGGGCGATTCGAGCGTTCCCGCCCGAGATGGTGGCAATGAAGTGAAGGTCGGCATAGGTCAAATGTGGAGCGCGCTGCTCGAGAATGTGTCGAAGCACACTATCGGACGCAGGCGAGAGTCGAATCACTTCCGTTGCATCAGGAATGTCGTCATCTACGACGTCGTACTCGATGGTGATGAGGCTCAGGTGCTCCAAGTACGGACTTGCGATTTCAGTGAGCGTGGCATGCGTAATGGGGTTGCAGTTGTCGACGACAACAATGGCGCGTTGCCCAGTGCTGCCAAGGTGAAGGAGCATGTCGCGCGCATTTGGCTCTGGCGCCGCTCCAAGGTCGGTGTACCGCACTATCGCGGTATCCAATGGTCCAGTGGTGCCCAGTTCGGCTTCAAAGAGAGCTTGGACGAAGCGTGTTTTGCCGGTTCCTGACAATCCGACAAGTCGCAGGACGCCGCCTGGCTCCCGGAGCCTCTCGCGCACTATGTCAGCGCCCTCGGCCATGGTTACGCGTTTTGGGCCTTGGGCCGCCCTGAACTCCAACCGAACCGTCTTGTCAGCGTAGTAAGGAGTGGGGGAAACCCCGGCCCATGGGCCGTAGGGCCGCCAGCCCCGCAGTTGCTCTCCAATGCGCTCGCGCACCCAGAGCTCGACTCCAGGGTACTGGCGCGTCCATCGTGCGAGACGGTCACGGTCGTAGAAGTCAACGTGGAGGTCGGTGGCATTGGTCTCACCTTCGACAGCCGTCGCCATTGCCTCCTTGCGCCTGCGTAAGAAGAGGTCCGATACCGTCCCTTGTGAGCAGACGATTACATAGGCCCCTTTCAGTGCGACTAACTCCTTGATGGAGTCGCGGAGCGTGCCGTCGGGACGCATCTCCGAATAGATAGCCTTCTGGGGCATGTCTTCGCACTTGACCTGGAAGCCGGTTGCTGGACGGGGAATGAAGTCCAGACCTTCGTTCGCCTCCCCGGCAGGCAGCCCAACCCGAACATCGATACCCCCGTCCTTGGCTGTTTGATTTCCGCCCGCGAGTACGGCCGACGCCGGCCTTTTGGCCTTGCGGATTTCGGCTTCGCAAAGCATCACGACGAGCGTGCGGAGGTCTTCGTCGCCAAGGCGCGCGATGTGGTTTCCTGTGATTTCCAGCATGGCGAGATTCTGTCTCAGCGCTTGAACAGCTCCCTTTGCTCTGGGGCATCTTGAGTTAGCTCCTCAAGTCAGGGTAAGTCCCTAACAGTACAACATTGACCGGTTAGAGTTGTAGTACATACACTCCACCACCGTCATCGATGAGGTGTTGCGCAGCGCACTGACCACTGGCGGCCTCAACCCTCTCTGAGGGCTGCATCTCAACTAGGGACAAGGCATGGGATATTTCATCGGGACTGATGTAGGCGGTACCTTCACCGACCTTTGGGTGGCCGAGCGTGGCGGCCGGGCGCGCGTGTTCAAGTCGCCCACCACGGGCGACGTCATGACGGGCGTCATCAATGCGGTTCACTTGGCCGCCGAGCACTTCGGCAAGGACTTCAGCGCTTTCTGCTCAAGCATCGAACGCTTCGGTCACGGCACCACGGTCGGGCTGAACGCTCTCCTCACGGGCAACGGAGCCAAGACGCTCGTGCTCACCACCGCCGGCTTCGGCGATACGCTGGAAATTGGGCGCATGCGCCGGCAGACCGCAGGCCTTTCGGAACTCGAGGTCGGCGACTGGATGCTTCACGACCTCCATCGGCCGCTCGTATCGCGTGACCGCGTCGTCGAAATCGTCGAACGAATCGACGCCAATGGGCAGGTCCTCTTGGCACTCGACGAAGCCGCGGCTCGCGAGGCACTTCAGCCCTGGGTGTCGCGCGAAGTAGAAGCTGTCGCCATCTGCACCCTTTGGGCCACCACGAACCCCGTTCACGAGCAGCGGCTCGAAAAGCTGGTGCGTGAGCTCTTCCCGTCAGCCTTCGTCACGCTGTCGCACCAGATTTCCCCGGTCGTCGGGGAGTACGCCCGCATGGCTACGACCGCTGCCAACGCAATGCTCGGGCCGATTGCTGGCCGGTATCTGAGCAAGCTGGAGTCGACTCTCCGCGAAGCGGGCATGCGAGTTCCAGTGCTCATGATGACCAGCGCAGGCGGCGTCCTCCCGACGCGTGTCCTCGATGACCGGCCCGCTGTGGCCATCTTTTCCGGACCTGCAGCTGGGGTGATGGGTTCTATCGCCGTCGGCAAGCAGCGCGGTGAGAGCAACATCTTGAGCGTTGACATCGGCGGTACCAGTTTCGACGTCGGCGCCATCGTTCAAGGCAGTCCGATGATGCGTCCGTCGATTGACCTGGCCGGAGCTGACATCAGCGTGCCGTCCATCGACGTCGCATCCATCGGTGCAGGAGGCGGGAGCATCGCTTCCGCCGAGTTTGGTGACATGGCTGTGGGCCCGCAAAGCGCGGGGGCGAATCCCGGTCCGGCCTGCTACGGCCGTGGGGGTACGCGTCCGACCTCGACCGACGCGGACCTGGCGCTCGGCGTCCTGGACCCGGACTACTTCATCGGCGGTCGCATGCGCCTCGACAAGGGCCTCGCGGAGACGGCGATTCGCGAGCATGTCGCCGAACCCCTTGGCCTCTCCGTGCGTGCGGCAGCCTGGGGCATCCGTGAGGTGCTCGACAACAAGATGGCGGACCTTCTGCGTCGGGTCACCATCGAGCGCGGCCACGACCCTCGGGACTTCGTCCTTTACGCGAACGGCGGCGCCGGCCCTTCCCATGCCTGGGTACTGGCACGCGAACTGGGGCTCGACAAATTCGTGGTGCCCGCGGCGGCAACGGCTCAATCCGCATTCGGTACTGCCAACAGTGCGCTGGGTTTTACGGTGACCAAGCCGTTCTACTTGCGTCTGACCGGGCGCACGGAGCCGACCCCGGCTTCGCTGGACGCGCTGGGCAACACACTCTACGGTGCAGTCGCTGATGCACGCTCAGCTCTGGCACAGGCAGACGCAAGCGACCTCGAATGCGAGGTGAGCATCGCCATTCGATATCGCGGCCAGGCGCACTACCTGGACGTGCCCCTGCGTGACCTCGACCCCAACGGTGGCTTCGCGCTCAAGGACTATCGTGGAGCCATCGAGAGCTTCGAGCAGTCCTACGAGTCCCTGTTCGGTCGCGGCGCCGGCTCTCGTGATGCTGGCTTCGAAATCCTCTCGATTCGCGTCATCGGCCGCGGTCTCCTGCCCGTGCCTGACATGGTCGGCGAAGGGGAGCCCATGGTGGAAGTCGGCAAGCGCGAAGTCGTGTTCGACGACCCCGAGCAACCGGTGCTGACAACCATCTACCGCACTACTTGGCCAAAGCCTGGCCAAGCCATCAACGGTCCGTGCATCGTCGAGTACCCGGGTCAGAGCGTGGTCGTGCCGCCAGGCGCGGTCGCAGAAGCCGACCCCCGCGGTCACCTGGAAGTCCGTTTCAACGCCGCAGCGGTGTGAGGTACCTATGAGCAAAGAGAACACTGTGAAATCCGAGCAGTCGACCCTGAACCCCATCACGTACGAAGTCATCCGCAATCGCATGATTGCAATGACGGAGGACATGCGCGTCGCTCTCCAAAGCGCCTCGGGGTCTCCGACGGTGACCGAGGCCTCCGACTTCTTCACCGGTATCTACCTTCCGGATGGCGCATTCGCATCGATGGGCTTCCAGGTCACTTACCAGGCGCCCGTGGTTGGCTCTCTGATTCGCCACATCACCTCCCGTCCGTACTTCGATGTGAAGGACGGTGACATGTACCTGGGTAACGACCCCTACGTCGGCGCCCTCCATCAGAACGACGTGCAGCTGGCCGGCCCCGTCTTCGTGGACGGCGAACTGATTGCATGGGCCGGCGTGGAGGCCCACGAAACGGACGTCGGCGGCATGGACTTCGCCAGCTGGTCCCCCAAGGCGAAGTCGGTGTACCAGGAGGGTATGCGCATTCCATGCGTCAAGCTCGTCGACGGCGGCGAGGTGCGGGAAGACGTTTTCGAGATGGTCCTGACGGCATCCCGACTGCCGGCCCAGCTCGGCCTGGACATTCGGGCCTTCATTGCCACCATCAATGTGGCGCGCGAGCGCACGGCGGCCTTGGTTCGTCGCTACGGGGCAGCCACCATCAAGGAGGTCATGCGCCGCATGATTTCCGCCTCCGAGACTCGGCTGAAGTCCCGATTGATGGAGCTGCCGGACGGCGAGTTCCGAGCTGTCGACTTCCTCGAGCACGACGGCCACGAGAACCGCCTCTACAAAGTCGATGTGAAGCTGACGAAGAAGGCGGACCGCCTGGTCTTCGACTTCGGCGGTTCCTCGGACCAGGCGCCAGGATTCATCAACTGCACGCGCGCGGGTCTCCACGGTGGCGTCGCGGGTGGTCTCTTCCCCACGCTCGCCTACGACATCCCATGGAACGAGGGCCTGCTCAACTGCTGCGAAATCGTTGCGCCTGAAGGGTTGGTGTGCACCGCGAAGTTCCCCGCGCCAGTCGGCTCGGCCACGGTGGAGACCATCTGGGTCGTCTCGAATGCTGTGAACTCGGTCCTCAACAAGCTTCTCGGCTGCTCGGAGAAGTACAGCCGTCGGGCTCAGGGCGTGAACTCCGGAACGATGGCTACCTTCAACCTGGGAGGAAAAAACCAGTTCGGCGAAGTGTTCGGCCTCCACCTGATGGACCCGCTGGCTGGCGGCTCCGGAGCGTTCGCCACCAAGGATGGCGTGTGCGCAGGCGGCCCGAACAACGCGCCGATGCCTTCGATTGCAGACGTCGAGCGCAATGAGCAGGTTGCGCCGCTGTTCTATCTGCACCGCAGGCTGGCCACGGACACTGGAGGTGCGGGCGAATATCGAGGTGGCCGCTCGGTCGCGCTGGGCCTGACTCTCGGCGGTATCGACAGTGCCGATGCGCTCATCATGGCCCACGGGGCCGAAGTTCCGAACTCAACAGGCCTGGCGGGTGGTCTGCCTGGTTCGACCGTGCTGCAGCGCTTTGGACGAGGTGCCGTCAAGAACGGCGTCGCGACCGGCACCGGCGTATGGGAAGACTTCGGTCCCAAGCCCGGCCACATCCCGATGACCAACCAGGACGTGTTCGAGGTCCGTTGGCAGGGCGGCGGTGGATTCGGTGACCCGCTGATGCGGGACGCGGATGCGGTCGCCACCGACGTGCGACGCGGTGTGGTATCGCAGGCCGCCGCCAAGCGGGTCTACGGTGTGGCGCTGGACGCTGACGGGACCGCCGATTCCGCTGCGACGGAATCGCTCAGGCGCGAAATCCGCGCTGAGCGCATCGGCCGACAACCGAAACTTGGCGATGCCCGGGATGGCACCCAACAGCCGGTTCGTCCGCTGTCAGCCGCGCTGTCGGTCCAGAAAGTGAACGGCCAGGTGAAAGTGGTTTCGCGTGCGGGCCAAGTCTTGAGCGAAGGCGACACCCGTTGGCGCAGGGGTGCGGTCTCCAAGCAGTACGCCGCCGCGCCGGCGGAGTGGGGCATCACCCTGCACGAGAATCTGGCTTTGACCGCATGGCATTGCCCACTCAGTGGCGACCTGCTTGCGGTTGATGTTCACGAGCGGGACCGTCCCCCTCAAGACGATGTAGTCCTTGATTTGACTGCACTGGACGTTCCCGCAGCCTAGTTCTTAGTCTGCCTGGAGCCATCCGTCCATGTCACTTCGTCACGCCATCCTGGGATTCCTCAGCACGACGCCCGCGTCCGGGTACACGCTCGGCCGAAAGTTCGCTGACGGTGCCGGCGCAATGTGGGAAGCCTTGCCAAGTCAAATCTATCCCGAGCTCAAACGACTCGACGAGCTGGGGTGGATTGAGGGCGACGTCGACGAGAGCGACCAGCTCAAGCGGCGCGTCTACAAGCTCACCAAGGCTGGCCGCGCTGCGCTGCAGGAATGGGTGGAAAGTGACGACGCGGAGCACCCGCCGGAGAGGGACGCGGAACTGGTCCGGTTCCTGTTTCTCGACCGGTCGGACTTCTCGTTCATCAGGCGGCATGCCATCCGGCACCGGGAGCACTACGCAAAGCGCCTTGCGCACTGGAGCGCGGAGCGCAATGCCATCTCGGATGGGACGCACGAGAGGAACGTCGACCGCCTCGCCAAGGAGCCAGCCGATAAGCACGGCTTCATCACTGGCATGAAGTGGTTCGCGTTCGAGGGTCTGGTGAAAAGGGCCCAGATGGAAATCGATTGGGCCGACGAGGTTCTCGCCTGGCTCGACAGCCTCAACGACAGCAAGGTCAACAGCCCGCTTCCCAAGGGAGCTCGTGCCGCGGGCCGGCGCCCCAAGGAAGCCTCAAAGGAACCCTCAGTCGCAAAGGCGACAAGGGCGAGATAGCGCTCGCATGCCGGTTCTCATGCAGCGCGATTGAAAACTGAACCGGATTTAGGAGACAACGTGAAACTCTCAAGGATGTTGGATACCGTCAAGGCGGGAGTCCTGGCAATCGCAGCAACGGCGCTCGCGCAGCCGGCGCTGGCGGACGTGAAGGTCGGCTTCTCGGGCGTGATGTCCGGACCTGTAGGCATCCTTGGGCAGGAGCAATACGACGGCTTCATGCTGGCCGTGGAGTTGCTGCAGGGCAAGCTCGGTGGCCAGACGGCGACCATCCTGAAGGAAGATGACCAGGTGCGACCTGAGGTCGGCGCGCAAATCACGCGCAAGTTCCTCGAGAAGGACAAGGTTGACGTGCTCGTCGGTCTGGGATTCACCAACGTCTTGATGGCATCCCTTCCGCTCATCGCGGAGTCCGGCGTGCCAGCGCTCGCGACCAATGCAGGGCCCTCCGCGGTCGCAGGAGCGAGCTGCAAGCCGAACCTATTCACGCTCGCCTGGCAGAGCGATGGTCCGGCTGAGGGCATGGGCTCCTACATGACGTCCAAGGGCGTCAAGAAGGTGGTGCTGCTCGCGCCGAACTACCAGGCTGGCCGGGACATGCTCAACGGCTTCAAGCGCTTCTTCAAGGGCGCCGTCGTCGACGAGATTTACACACAAATCAACCAGCCGGACTACTCGGCCGAGATTGCTCAGGTGCAGGCCGCCAATGCCAACGCCGTGTTCTTCTTCTTCTCTGGAGGCATGGGCGTCAACTTCATCAAGCAGATGAACCAGGCAGGCTTGGGCGGCGGCAAGCTGCCGATGTACTCCGTCTTCACGGTGGACGCGACGACACTGCCGGCGCTCAAGGAGCAGGCGGTTGGCGTGTACTCCAGCGCGCTGTGGGACGCCGGCTTGGACAACGCCGCTTCGCGCCAATTCGTGGCCGCCTTCGAAAAGAAGTATCGGCGCACGCCAAGTCTGTACGCGGCCACCGGCTTCGATGCAGCCAACCTGCTCGACGCTGCAATCAAGCAGGCTGGTGGCAAGGCCAACGACAAGGCTGCTCTGACGGCAGCCATCAAGGCAGCCGCCAAGACCTTCCCGACGGTGCGCGGAAGCTTCGCATTCAACAACAACAACATGCCTGTCCAGAACTTCTACGTGTTCCAGGCGGCGAAGTCGGGTGACGGCGTGCAAATGAAGCAGGTCGCGACCGCGCTGTCTGCACACAAGGACAGCTACGCCAAGGACTGCAAGCTGCCCGGCTAACGCCAGTTCGAAACGTCGGCGAGGCCCGCGATGAGTTCCAACCTTCTGCTTTCCCTGCTGCTGAACGGCTTGCAGTACGGCGTCCTGCTGTTCCTGCTTGCCGCGGGCCTGACGCTCGTGTTCGGCATCATGAGCTTCGTTAATCTGGCGCACGGTGCTCTGTACATGATGGGGGCCTACGCCGCGGCCGTCGTACTGAACGCGACCGGGTCGTTCACCCTGGGCGTGGTGGCCGCCGTCGCGGCATGCCTCGCCATCGGTGCCGCGCTTGAATACGTGGCGGTGTCTCGACTCTATCGGCGAGACCACCTTGACCATGTCCTGGCAACTTTCGGCATGGTGATGTTCTTCAACGAGCTCGCCCGGATGATTTGGGGCAGCCAACCGTACTTCGTGTCGCTGCCTGCCAGCCTAGAGGGCACGTTCGAGTTGTTCGGGTTCACTTATCCCGTCTACCGGCTGGTCATCATCGGTGCCGGCGTCGTCGTTGCTCTGGGGTCGTACTGGCTAATCCAGCGCACCCGCTTGGGCACGCTGATTCGCGCGGGGTCGGTGAACCCAGCACTTGTCGGTGCGCTGGGCGTGAACATTCGCGCACTCAATGCGCTGCTCTTCGCCATTGGCGCCGGCCTTGCCGGATTGGCCGGCGCGTTCGCAGGGCCGATGCTTTCGGTTCAGTCCGGGATGGGTGACGGCGTGCTGGTGACGGTCCTCGTGGTCATTGTCATCGGCGGCATAGGGTCTGTGAGTGGCGCCTTCGTTGCGGCGCTCATCGTCGGTCTCGTTGACACCATGGGGCGGGCCCTCCTGCCAATGCTGCTGCGAGAGTTCCTGGACCGTCAGGTTGCAAACGCTGCCGGACCTGCGCTTGCGTCCATGAGCATCTACGTCCTGATGGCCGTGGTGCTCGCTCTCAGGCCGCAGGGCCTCTTCCGACCCTACAAGGTGTGACGTCAATGTCGGCCAGTTCCTTTCAGGCACGCTCCCTCGTGCAAACAAACGCGGGCTCGCGTCGCTCGATGCCTGCATTCAGATTCTCGCGCGGCGTTCCTGCGTTGGTTTGGGCCGCGCTGGTCGTCCTTCCAATCTGGGCCCTTGCGAGCGGAGAGCCCTACTACGTGACCGTCGTGGCCCGCATCTTGATTTATGCGATTGCAGCGACCGCGCTTCATTTCGCGTTGGGGCTTGGCGGTCTGGTCAGCCTCGGCCATGCACTTTTTGTTGGCATTGGTGCATACGCGGTGGCTCTTCCCGTCTTCTTCGGGCAGACGAGCGGGTGGCTGCATTTGGCGATTGCTTTCGTAGCTTGCTCGCTCGTCGCGGCTATCACTGGTGCCATCAGCCTCAGGACAAGCGGTCTCGGGTTCCTCATGATTACTCTTGCGTTCGCACAGATGGGGTACTTTCTCTTTGTCAGCCTAAAGCAATTTGGCGGTGACGATGGCTTAGCAATCCCGATTCACAGCCAGTTCGCTGGCTGGGGTTTGGACGGGTCGGCAAAGGTGTACTTCGTGGCGCTGGTACTTCTGGCACTGCTTACCTATTGGATGGCGCGGCTCAAGCGCGCGCCCTTTGGGATGGTGCTGTTGGCTGCAGAGCAGAACTCGCGGCGGGTCCTCGCCTCCGGTCTCACCGTCCTGCACTATCGACTCGCCGTCTACGTGCTGTCGGGGGCGGTCTGCGGAATCGCGGGAGTGCTGCTCGCGAACTTGAGCGCCTATGCGTCGCCCGCCACCTTCACGCTCCAGGTTTCCGGAGACCTGCTCGTGATGCTGGTCATCGGAGGCGTGGGGTTCACCTCGGGACCGTTGCTGGGCGCACTGAGCTACATGGTCCTGGAGGAACTGTTGAAGGGGACCACGGACCACTGGATGGTCATCCTCGGGCCAGCCATCGTTCTGGTCGCCTTGCTGGGCCGGGGTGGTCTTTGCGGCTGGCTTGAGCGTCTGGACGCCCGGCGTGCTGCAGCAGCCTCGAAGGCGAGGTCGCCATGAGTACCTCAGTGACATCGACAGGCCTTTTGCAGGTCGACGGCCTCGTCCGGAACTTCGGGGCGCTCAGGGTGACCGATAACGTCTCGCTGCGTGTGGCGGATAGAGAACTGCACGCAATCATCGGACCGAACGGCGCGGGGAAGACCACCCTCATCAATCAAATCAGCGGTGAACTGCCGCCTCATGCCGGGCGTGTGGTGTTCAACGGTGTGGACGTCACAAACCTGAAGGTCCAGCAGCGAGCGCGTGCCGGGCTACTCCGCTCGTTTCAGATTACGTCTGTGTTTGAGCGGTTCACTGTGCTGGAGAACGCGGCTCTCGCCGCACTGGGTACTCGGGAGCACGGCTTTCGTTTCTGGCAGCCGCTCATGAAGCGGCGTGACCTGGTGGAAGCCGCGGAGCAAGCATTGACCGCAACTGGACTTGAAGCCAAGGCCGATACGCCGGTCGAAGCTATCGGGTATGGAGAGCGCCGGCAACTCGAGTTGGCCATGGCACTCGCGTCCAAACCGAAGTTCCTTCTGCTCGACGAACCAATGGCCGGGATGAGTCCGCAGGAATCCGCGGTCGTGGTCGAACTGCTGAAGGCCCTCAAGCAGAGGTACGGCATCTTGCTCATCGAACATGACATGGACGCGGTGTTCGCTCTTGCCGACACGATTTCAGTGCTGGTGAACGGTCGAATCCTTTTGCAGGGGCCGCCTAGCGAGATACGCGACCATCCAGAGGTCCGGGCGGTCTACTTGGGAGAAGAAGGCGTCGGCTCCGAGGAGGGCGTCCTGTGACAGCGCTCCTCAGTGTTCGTGGCCTACGGGCGTCATATGGCGCAGCCCAGGTGCTCTTCGATGTCTCACTGGATGTCGGCGCGGGCGAAGTGGTGACGCTACTTGGGCGCAATGGGATGGGCCGCTCGACGACGGTGAAGTGTATGTTCGGTCTGCTGCGCCCCGGCGGTGGCGAGATTTATTTCGACGGCCAACGTTGCGACGGGTGGGCATCCCATCGGATTGCCCGGCTCGGCCTGGGACTTGTTCCAGAGGGAAGGCAAGTCTTTCCCAACCTCACCGTCCAGGAAAACCTCACTGCAACTGCTAGGCGCGCATCGAGCTCGAGCAGCCGGACCGAGCCGTGGGGATTGAAGCGCGTCTACAACCTTTTCCCACGCTTGGAAGAGCGGCGGAGCAACCTCGGAAATCAGCTGTCGGGTGGCGAGCAGCAGATGCTGGCCGTCTCCAGAGCGTTGATGACAAATCCACGCGTGCTGGTGCTTGATGAGGCTACCGAAGGCCTATCGCCTCTGGTGCGCGGGGAGATTTGGAGGGCACTGGCGAACCTTCGAAGGGACGGTCTGGCGATGGTCGTGATTGACAAGAACATCCGGGCACTTCTCGAGCTCGCGGACCGACACTACGTCTTGGAGAAGGGGCGGTTGGTCTGGAGCGGGAGCTCGGGCGACCTTCGCGAAACTCCCGACACCGTCGCAAGATACCTTGGCGTTTGACGTAGCTCATGCCTTGTCCAGGCGAACCGCTGAGGCGTGCTATGCGCCCCCTGCGTTCGCGCTTCGGGAAAAGCAGACCTTGCCTTGCCACCTGCGAACGCGCACGTTCCGGTAGTCAGTAGTCCGTCGCTTCCGCAGACATTTGTGGCCGCTTGACGTACTGGGCCACCTCATCGAGAAGCCAACTGCGAAGCGCCCGGAGCTTCGGCTGAGCCCTCCTGTCCGTCTGGTAGACAAGGTCATACCCGCGTTCAACGGATAGCGCCAACTCGGGCAACGGGGCGACGAGGCGCCCCGCGAGGATGTCATCGCCGACCAGCGCGCTACGCCCAAGGGCAACTCCTTCTCCCCGAATCGCAGCCTCGATGGCCATGCTGCCGTGGCTGTAGGCAGGACCCCGGCGTATCCGTGTTCGCTTGAGACCAGCTGCATTGAACCATTGCTCCCAGTTGACGAGCATCCGGTCTTCATGGAGCAGTGTGCACTTCGTGAGGTCGGAAGCAGTTGACAGTCCGCCCATCTGCTCGAGGTACACCGGGCTGCAGACCGGACTCACCCACTCCTCGAGGATGCGCTCCGCCGCCACGCGGCCGTACCTGCCGCTCCCGTAGCGGATGGCTGCGTCCACCTGCCCATCGCTCAAGTTGACGTTGACGTCCGTGACGTCCAGGTGGATGTCCAGTTCCGGATGCAGGTCCTTCAGCCGATGCAGGCGAGGTGCGAGCCATTTGCTCGCGAAGGAAACGCTGGTGCTTATGCGCAAGCGTGCTTCCGGGTCCCGGCCGCGCAGGCGCTCGGATTCGCGCGTCAGGTCACTGAGCACGTTCGTGACCGCCACGAGGAATTGAGCTCCGGCCTCAGTCAGCGTGATGCGCCGCGTCAGTCTCTGGAAAAGCGCCACGCCCAAGTGGTCTTCCAGGTTCTTGATGTGCCGGCTGATGGCACCGTGCGTCACGTGCAACTCCTGTGCAGCGCGTGACATGCTCAGAAGCCGCCCGGCAGCTTCGAAGGCACGCAACGTCTGCAGCGGCGGAAGACGGTCGAACATAGAAGACGTGTGAGTGAAACTCACCCATTGTGTGACAACAAATGGTTTGTCCTGGGAACCAGCCTGCGGGACCATCGAAGAACTGCCCTACCTCTGTGGCCCCCGGAATGCGTGTCGAAACCTGGCTTCTTTTCCTGCTCACTTCCACCGGCATGTCGCTCTCGCCGGGGCCGAATGGGCTCCTCGTGCTGACCCATAGTGCGTTGCACGGAACGCGAAAAGCAGGCTTCACGGTAGCCGGCGGGCTGCTGGGCTTCACGGTGCGCATCGGCCTGTGCATGTTCGGCATCGGGGCGCTCGTTCAGACTTCCCTGGTCTGGCTGACCGTGTTGAAGTGGGTCGGAGGCGCCTATCTGGTCTGGCTGGGCATCAAGGTATGGCGCTCGCCACCGATGAGCATCGAACCGCAGGCGGCCTCATCCAGCGGCGCGTCCTGGTCGCTGTTTCAGCAAGGGCTCCTGTCTGGCGTCACCAATCCCAAGGCCCTGTTGTTCTTCACGGCGCTGCTGCCGCAGTTCATCGACCCTCATGGCGCCTTGTGGGTGCAGTTCCTGGTCATCGCTGCGACCTATGCCTTTACCGAGTTCGTCGTCGAGTACGGACTCGCGTTAGCCGCAGACCGCATCCGACCCTGGCTTTCTCGTGTCGGCCGAAAATTCAACAAGGCCTGCGGCGGCGTGTTCGTCGCTATCGGCGCCGCACTTCCTCTGCGTCCGTAACCGGCCCGCATGCGGTGAGCGTCGCACGGGCAACCCGTAAGAGATGTTTGCGTTCAAGTTGGTTGCCGCCCCGCTGCTCTTGGCAGTTGCGAGCTGGGTCATGCGGCGATGGGGAGAAGCCATCGGCGGACTCATCGTCGGGCTGCCGCTGACCTCCGGACCCATCTCTGTCTTCCTGGCAGTGGAGCATGGGGCGGACTTTGCGACGTATGCGAGTGTCGGGTCGTTAGTGGCGACGACCGCACAAGCAAGCTTTTGCGTTGCGTACTGCAGTGTGGCCAAGCGCGGGTGGATTGCGGCCGTTGCGGCAGGCATCCTGGGCTTCTCGGCGACAGCCGGCACCCTGGTAAGCCTGAACCTGTCCCACGCCGCGCTGTTCTTCATGTCGATGTTGGCCGTGTATCTGACGATTCGGTACTGGCCCGTTGGTGCACCTAGAACTGTTCAGCTACAGGCGGCGTGGTGGGATGTACCCTCGCGGATGCTTCTCATCGCCGGGCTTGTGCTTGGCGTGACATACCTGGCACCCTTGGCGGGACCATCTGTCAGCGGCGTCATCGCTTCGTTTCCCTTCATGG
>JAFECZ010000339.1 GCA_018241905.1 Pseudomonadota bacterium | reverse complement strand
GCTTGGTGTCGAGGCAGTCAACGACACCAGTTCTATGAAGGGTTGAGAGACATTCTTGATGTAGAAGCCCTCGCACCGCATCTGACCGGATATGCGTTCATAGGGCGGCTTGTCCACATCGCTGGGTTTGAGGTCGGCGCAATGGAATTCAGCTGCGATCGCTGTGCCAGCCCAAAGAAGTGCGAGCAGTGCGATGCCCGGGCTCGCAAGCGTACTCAGCCGACTGACGCCGGCAAGCACGCGATCCCAACGAATGCCGGTGCGCATGCCCCCTCCTGATCGACCGAAGGCCGAGGTGGAATTTTCGATCCGAGATTTGGAATCTGCCTATCCCACAAGAGGCATATCCGTTCACGGCGCAGTCGCGCGCAATGCTTGCCTTCCGGCAGGCCACCTGGCAAGTGGCAGGGCGGACCAGGAGGGTTTGATGAGAGTCGTTGGCCTTTCTCAATGGAGCCCGACAAGGCACAAGCCGCTTGTGCTGCCTGCCGCTGAACGAACTGGAGCTGTTGGAGCGCATGCTGGCTGCCGCACCTGCGCAATCCACCACACTGGTCCCGGAGCCCGAGTTGAGGCTGCGTGCCCCGCCCTGATCGCCAAGTGTGCCCTCAGCCCCGGTCGTGAGACCCTGGAGCCATTCACGCTCACGACCAGCGCTGCGTCCAGATCCGTCCGGCCGGCTCGTAGGCGCCTTCAGGCGAGCCTGCGCAGCCGCCCGCTGCAGGCACTTGTTACGTTGATGCGCAGTTCAGGGGTGACCTGGAGCAAGTCCCCATCGGAAGCGGCGCCTGCACGGTTCGTCGGCTCCACCGCGCCAGTTCGGACTCCTCAGTCAAGGCTGCTGCGGCGCCCTGTACGTTGTCGGTTTCAAGTAGCCGGCATGCCTTCGAGCGCAGTTGCTGCCGCCTGCAAGTCGGTAAGGACGCGCTCGGCGACCAGCAGCGAGAAATTCCTGGGGAGCTGCTCGCGGACTTCCGCGATGACGCTTGGCGTCCTTGCAATCAACTCTTGGATGACGTCTTCAGCATCACGGCCAAACCCCACCTTCTGGGCCGTGCTGTTGAAGTGCCGACGCTGGATAGTGGCCATGGTGTAGTGCCTGTTCTTTCCGAGAAGCGCCATTGCCAGTTTCACCGCGTAGGGTGACCACTGGTTCGGGCCCTTGCCCAGAATCGGATAGGTCGACATCACGTCGTACATCTTTGTGAGCTGGAAGGCGCCACCGGGCAGCAACTGGATGCTGAAGTTCTTCGCATGGCCGTCCGGCGCGCGTAGCAACCAGAACAAGACCTGCGAGGCCATCAAGGTGCGCATGTCCCCACCCGCATTTGCAGACTGCTGCAGCAGCGAGAACAGTTTCTCCAGACCTGGCCCGCCCTCGTTCTCGTACTTCACCAAAGGCGACGTTCCCGTGGCTTGGCAGAAATCCTCCTGGGGCAGGCGCAAGAGCCGCCCGTCTGAGGACGTCCGTCGGTCAAAGCGCTCAACCACGAGGACGCGCTGCTTGCCGAAGGTCGCGATGGTGGCGTCAGCCGTGGGAAGGCCGTAGGCCTTGAGCAGCTTCAGGCACAGCCACTCGTTGTCGACCGATGTCGTGAAGTCCGCTTGGCGGCCTCCAATCAGGCCCAGCGGGAGTTTGAAGATGTGTGTAGTCGGCGTCGTCCCGCGGGGCTTGTGCCATGCGCCCTTCCACCAGAGGTACGCATCCTTTTCCTGGGCGCCGGCGAGCGAGATGCGGAAATCATCATTCGAGTCCACCCCAGCATCGAACCTTTCGGGGTTCACAACGCCTAGGAGATGGCGCTCGATGGACTCTTCGTCCAATGGAACGGCTTCAATCTGGTCGACTGCGGCCGGGGTTTGGTCTTCACTGAGCAGCTGAATCGCGCCCACGCAGTCTCGTCCGATGGCGCGTAGCAGATCGAAGGAGTCGAGCGACCCAATCTTGAAGCGAACCGCTACGCGCTTGCGAATGGCCTCGCTGTCGGGCAGGAGGTTGTCGAAGTAGTGCTCGACCGCCGACCCCTTGATGGTGTCGTTGTGAGGCGTGAAAGGAAGGGAAAGGGAGAGTGGGCGGCCGACCTTTGAACGCACCCAGGCCTCCTCGTAGCGAAGTTCCATGTCGCCGCGCGCCGGAATCGTCCAACGGCCAACGCGTTCGCCGTTGGACCACAGGCCCAGAGACTGACTATGCGATGGTCGACCCATGTCACCACTCGGTTGCCGAAGAATCTACCGGTGCCATTCCGCGTGCACCCAGCTTCAATTCGAGACCCAGTGCCGAGCACCAGGTCAAAAGTTGCTTGAAGCTCAATTCCTCGGGATGCAATTCAAGGTAGGAGACCCGGTTCTGGCTAAGGTTCAGCCTCGCCCCGATGGCCGCTTGATTCATCTTGAGCCGCTTGCGCGTACTGCGCAGCGCTTGGCCGAGTTGATCGCCAGTGAGCAGGGCTTGTGCGGGAAGCGCGTCCATAGGAGTAGCTGTATTTAAGCTATTTCCAATTTATCCTTAATGCAGATATTTGTCAAATATCATTAATACAGCTATTTCATTGGAAACAAAAAGGCTCCACGCCGAAACGGGAGCCCTTTGAAGATTTGCTCAGCGCGGGGCCAGCTTCACCAGCCCGTCGAGCAGTTGGTCCAGACCGCCGAAGACAGAGATCTTGTCGATACGCTCGGAGATGCGCTCCAGCGTCTCCAGTTCCTTCAGGCGCAGGGCGACAGGGTTGTCCTCCATCACCTTGGCCGTGTTAAGCAGCGAGCGTGTCGCAGCAGTCTCTTCGCGCCGACGGATCACATTGGCCTCGGCGGCCTTGCCGGCCTCGACCACCTGCGTGAGGATGGTCTTCATCTCGCCGGGCAACACGATGTCCTTCACACCCACGCCGTCGAGCGCCAGCCCGAAAGCCGAGAGCTTGGCGCGCACGTGCGCAGACACCACCTCATCGATCACCGCCTTGTTCTCCAGCAGCTCGTCGAGCGTGCGGGTGCCGACGGCGGCACGCAATCCGAACTGCAGCTCGCGATACAGCTGCTCGGCCGGCTTGGCCAACTGAGCATGTGCCTTCAGCACGTCGGTGTATCGCCAGGTCGCGGCAAGGTTCAGGCGCAGACTCACCTTGTCCTTGGTGAGAATCTCCTGACCGCTCACTTCCATCGCCTGCAGACGCAGGTCGACCAGTTCCACCGCGACGTTGCGGCCGAACTTCCAGAAGGCATAGCCGCCGGCCTCTAGCAGGCGCGTGACCTTGCCGTCGACGGTCAACAGCCCGGCACCGCGGTCAGGCACTTGCACCTGCAGCACGCCTCCCAGGCCCGTCACGGGGCGCTGGCGCAGTTGGGTCTGCGTCAGCCGCCGCGCCAGTTCTTCGGGCAGCTGCGGATCGCTCGACACGTCGACGACGTCTACACGAACGTCCACAAGGCCGCACCAGTACAGGCGCCGCGTCGCAGGCGGCAGGATCTCGACCAGTACGCCGTCCTCGTAGCGCAGGCCGGCCTGGGTCTCGGACAGTTCGGCGCGCACGAAGTGGGCTGCCACGACTTCGGGCTCCTTGGCCGCCAGGTAGTCGGCAACCGGGTGCGTGAACGCGGGTTGATCGAGCGCGAACTTCTCGACCGTGAGCCGGTCGAGCGCGCTGAAGAGCCTATGCGCGCCCGGCGCCAGGACGCGCTCGAAGTCACCGTTGCGCAGCAGCAGGCCGCGCTCGTTCTTGCGAATAGTGACACGCTTGAGTTCCATGTTGTTCTCCTTCCAGTAAGCGTGCTTGAAGAAAAGGGGTGCCGTTACAGGGACACGGCGGGCCTTCGCTGCCAGAAATCGGAGCCGCAGCGCGCCGCCGCCCGAACCGAGGTCGTGGGCGGCTGGCTGGCTGCGGACGCGAAGCTCCGCATGGCGCCGACACAGGACCGGGCCGCTGACATCACGCACGTGCAGCAAGCGGCGCGCGGATGCATTCGGCGGGTGGTCTTTCGACCGTTCTTTGGCTTTGGAGCAGGAGTCGAACCTGCGACAGACGAGCTCTTGGCTCATTGCTCTACCCGACTGAGCTATCCAATTGGAAGCGATGCCGGGACTCGAACCCGGTCAAACACCATGTCATCGCGCTTCCTTCGCTTTCCGAGATGGCGGCACGGTCGACGCCGACGGCCCCAAGGCCGGGCATCGCCCGCCGGCGGGGCTTGGGACCCCCGGCCTGTGAGCGCATCGCTTCGTCACGAAAGAACTGGTGAGCGGCGAGCCCTGAGCGCAAGGCTCAGTGCAGCCGCGAATGCTTAGGCAGGCGCGCGGCCAGCCATTCGTGCACGTCGCCGCGGATCCGCCGGCCCTCCAGCAAGAAGGCTTCGTAACGGCTGGGCACATAGGGCAGGTACAGCAGGCGCATGCCGGCCTCCTCCGGCGTGCGCGCCGCCTTATAGGCGTTGCACACGGCGCATGCCGTCACCAGGTTCATCCACGCGTATGCGCCGCCGCGCGATTCCGGCACGATGTGCTCGGCCTGCAGGTTGCGTACCTCATGAACTTCCCCACAGTACGCGCAGGTGTACTGGTCGCGCCGCAGAAGCTTGCTCTTGGTCACGCCGATGGGCACGTCGAACAGATTCACGCGCGAATGGCCCCGCACGGCAACGATCGGGTGCACCTCGATTCGCGACTGACGGCCCGCGGCTACGTTCCATCCACCGCGCAGCACGGCCAGTGGCCCTTCGCCGTCGGTCCACACCACCGAATCAGCCGCGTAGTGCCGCGCTGCCTGTTCGAGGGTGATCCACGACTGTGGGGTGCCCTGGATGTCCAGTTGCAGGACGGTTGAATGCATGACTTTCTCCTGAATATTCACCGGCGCCGTGCGAGGGCACCGGCGAATTCACCGAGTCAGCCCTTCACGCACAGCACCTGCTTGAGGGTGTGGACGACCTCGACCAGGTCGGCTTGCGCGGCCATCACTGCGTCGATGTCCTTGTAAGCGCCCGGAATCTCATCGAGCACGCCGGCATCCTTGCGGCATTCCACGCCGCTCGTCTGCGTCGCGAGCGAATCAAGGTCGAACAGGCGCTTGGCAGCGCCACGCGACATGCGCCGGCCGGCGCCGTGGCTGCACGAGCAGTACGAAAGCGGGTTGCCGCGGCCCCGAACGATGTAGCTGCGCGTGCCCATGGAGCCGGGGATGATCCCCAACTGCCCTTCGCGGGCGCTCACCGCGCCCTTGCGGGTGATCCACACCTTGGCGCCGAAGTGTTCCTCAATCGTCGCGTAGTTGTGGTGGCAGTTCACGACTTGCGCCGTGAGCTTGACCGGGTGATGCAGCACCCCGCGCAAGGCATTGAGCACACGAAACAGCATCAACTCGCGGTTCAGAGCTGCGTAGTCCTGCGCCCAGTGCAGGGCCTCGACATACAGGCCAAACTCGACCGTGCCTTCGTTCAGCCACGCCAGGTCCTTGTCGGGCAGCGCCACGCCGGCTCGCTGCGCGGCCTCGCGCGCCATGCCAATCGCAGCTTCGCCAATCGTCTTGCCGATGTTGCGCGAGCCCGAATGCAGCATCACCCAGGCCGTGCTGTCCTCGTCGAGGCACAACTCGATGAAATGATTGCCACCGCCGAGCGTGCCAAGTTGTCGCCAGATGCGGCGCGCGTCCACACGGCCCAGGGTAGCCAGGATTGCCAGCTTCTCGAAGCGCACGTACAGCGATTGCATCTTCGCGCGCAGGTCGCGGCCGTGCGGGCCTTCGGACGTCGGGTTGATCTCGGCGCAGTGCAGGTCAAAGCCGACCGGCACAGCCGCCTCGATCGCGCTGCGCACGGCAGCTAGGCTTTCGGGCAATTGATCTGCGAACAGCTCGGTGCGCAGTGCGGCCATGCCGCAGCCGATGTCGACGCCAACGGCAGCCGGAATGATTGCGCCGCGCGTGGACACGACGGTGCCTACCGTGGCGCCCTTGCCCAAGTGCACGTCTGGCATCACC
>JAFECZ010000338.1 GCA_018241905.1 Pseudomonadota bacterium | reverse complement strand
ACTTCTTCATGAAGCTGTTCTTGGCCGCGCCGGACAGCGCCTTGCCGTTCTTGTCGACCGCCTTGGCGTCGCAGCTGTCGGCTGCGTGGGCGCTGCCCATGGCAAGGAAAGCAGCCATGGCGAAGAGGGGAAAGAGCTTTTTCATCAGTTGTGTCCTTGAAGGGGTGGTTTGGAAAAAAAGCTTACCCAAATGGGGCTGCCCATCGTAACGGGACTGCGACGCCTGCGGATGACAGCCGGACGGGGTTTCAGGCGCCCCCGATAAAATCCGGCGATGCTATTGGTCAAACAGGAGCTGCTCGCCGCGCTGGCCGGCACGCTCGAATCCCTCTCGCCCGGCGCCGGCGCCAAGGCGGCCTTCGAATCGCCCAAGGTGGCGGCCCACGGCGACTACGCCTGTACCGCGGCCATGCAACTGGCCAAGCCGCTCTCGCGCAAGCCGCGCGACCTGGCCCAGGACATCAGCGACGCCTTGCTGGCCACGCCCGCCTACCAAAAGTGGGTCGACGCCATCGAGATCGCCGGCCCGGGCTTTCTCAACATCCGCCTCAAGACGGCCGCCAAGCAGCAGGTGGTGCGCGAGGTCCTGGAGGCCGGCGGCGGCTTCGGCCGCCAGCCCATGCCGGCCGAGGGCGCCGAGCGGGTGCTGGTGGAGTTCGTCTCGGCCAACCCCACCGGCCCGCTGCACGTGGGCCACGGCCGCCAGGCGGCGCTGGGCGATGCCATCTGCAACCTGCTGGATACGCAGGGCAAGGCGGTGTATCGCGAGTTCTACTACAACGACGCCGGCGTGCAGATCCAGACGCTGGCCAACAGCACCCAGCTGCGCGCCAAGGGCCTCAAGCCGGGTGACGCCGGCTGGCCCGAGCAGGCCTACAACGGCGACTACATCGCCGACATCGCCAAGGACTTCCTGGCCAAGGAAACCGTCAAGTCTGACGACCGCGAATACACCGCCAGCGGCAACATCGACGACCTGGACTCCATCCGCCAGTTCGCCGTGGCCTACCTGCGCCACGAGCAGGACCTGGACCTGAAGGCCTTCCGGGTGCGCTTCGACAACTACTACCTCGAATCGAGCCTCTACACGAGCGGCCGGGTCGAGGCGGCGGTGAAGCAACTGGTGGCCGCCGGCAAGACCTACGAGCAGGACGGCGCGCTGTGGCTCAAGTCCACCGACTACGGCGACGACAAGGACCGCGTCATGCGCAAGGGCGACGGCAGCTACACCTACTTCGTGCCCGACGTCGCCTATCACATCGCCAAGTGGGAGCGTGGCTTCCACAAGGTGGTGAACATCCAGGGCACCGACCACCACGGCACCATCGCCCGCGTGCGCGCCGGCCTGCAGGCCAGCGGCGAAGGCATTCCGCAGGGCTACCCCGACTACGTGCTGCACACCATGGTGCGCGTCATGCGCGGCGGCGAAGAGGTCAAGATCAGCAAGCGCGCCGGCAGCTACGTCACCTTGCGCGACCTGATCGAATGGACCAGCACCGATGCGGTGCGCTTCTTCCTGCTCAGCCGCAAGCCCGACACCGAATACACCTTCGACATCGACCTGGCGCTGGCGCAGAACAACGACAACCCGGTGTACTACGTGCAGTACGCCCATGCCCGCATCTGCTCGGTGCTCACGGCCTGGGGCGGCGACGAGGCAACGCTCAAGGGTGCCGACCTGTCGGCGCTGGAGAGCCCGGCAGCGCAGTCGCTCATGCTGATGCTGGCCAAGTTCCCGGCCATGCTCACCGGCGCAGCCGCCGATTTCGCGCCGCACGACGTCACCTTCTACCTGCGCGAACTGGCCGCCAGCTACCACAGCTACTACGACAGCGAGCGCATCCTGGTGGACGACGAGAAGATCAAGCTGGCGCGCCTGGCGCTGGTCGCCGCCACTGCGCAGGTGCTGCACAATGGCCTGGCGGTGCTCGGCGTGAGCGCGCCGCGAAAGATGTAGGCGAAAAGTAGATGGCGAAGACCAAGACCACAAAGTCGACCAAGTCGACCCGGACGAAAAGACAAGGCGGCAACACCTTCATCGGGCTGATCATCGGGATCGTGCTCGGCCTGGGGGCCGCGCTCGGCATTGCGGTGTACGTGACCAAGGTGCCGATCCCCTTCGTTTCGAAGACCCAGCGCAATACGGCCGAGCAGGACGAGGCCGAGGCCCGTCGCAACAAGGACTGGGACCCGAACGCGCCGCTGGCCGGCAAGGCCGGCGCGGTCAAGCCGCCGGCAATGCCTGCGGCGGCCCCGGGCAGTTCGGCGCCTGCCGCAAGCGGGCCCGTTGCGGGCGTCACGCCGTCGACCTCCGCACCGGTTCCGGTGGTGGTCGCGCCAAAGGCCAAGGGGCCGGCCGGGGTCAATCCCGATTCCGACGATCCCATCGGCGACCTGGCCCGTGCCCGCGCGGGTGGCGGCACGCAGGTGGCCTCGGCGGCGCCGTCGGCGGCCAGCGGGCCCGATCCCTTCATCTACTTCGTGCAGGCCGGCGCCTTCCGCAGCAACGACGACGCCGAAGCCCAGCGCGCCAAGCTGTCGCTCATGGGGGTGGAGGCCAAGGTCACCGAGCGCGAGCAGGCCGGCCGCACCGTCTACCGGGTGCGCGCGGGCCCCTTCAACAAGAAGGACGATGCCGACCGCCTGAAGGAGCGCCTGGACAGCGGCGGCCTGGAAACCGCCCTGGTCCGCGTCCAGCGCTAATTGCAAAAAACTTCCGCAGGGCGCGCGGAACTTCGTGCGCCCTGCGGTGCTCTGTCAGCCGCACAGGAGAACCATTCAAATGAAACGTCGTGATTTTTCGCTGGCTGCCGCATCCGTCGGCGTCGCTCCCTTCTTTGCCAGCACCGCCGCCCAGGCGCAGCAAGGCGCCTTCAAGGCCGGCACCGACTACATCCAGCTGAAGAAGCCGGCGCCGGTCGACGCGCCCGCCGGCAAGGTCGAGGTGCTCGAGTTCTTCTCGTACAACTGCCCGCATTGCGCCGAGTTCGAGCCTCGCCTGGAAGCCTGGCTCAAGAAGATGCCCGCCAATGCGTCGTTCCGCCGCGTGCCGGTGCCCTTCGTCGGCAACGACGTGGAAAGCAAGCAGCGCCTGTACTACACGCTCGAGGCGCTGGGCAAGGTGGACGAGTTCCAGGCCAAGATCTTCCTGGCCATCCACAAGGACCGCCAGCCGATCGTCGGCGACGCCGCCATCCTCGACTGGGCCGGCAAGCAGCCCGGCATCGACGGCCAGAAGTTCGCCGAGATGTACAAGTCCTTCACCGTGTCGGGCAAGATCAAGCGGGCCACCCAGCTGACCAACGACTACCAGGTGGGCGGCGTGCCGGCCCTGGGCGTGGCCGGCCGCTACTACGTGGACGGCGAACTGGCGCGCAGCCTGGACCGCGCGCTGCAGATCACCGAATACCTGATCGCCCAGGCGCCCAAGGCCTGACGCAGTACCCGCCGAGGACTGCGAGTTTTTCGTCGGGGGCATTGCTTTTGCCCCCTACAATGGGGCAGAGCAAGTTTCGTGCCCTATGACACTTTTCCCCATTGATTTCAGCCTCCCCGGCCGGTCGCCTGGCCGGTTCGGCAGCCTGGCGCTGGGCGCCGTCGTTCTCTTCCTGGCCCTGGCCGGTGCCGGTCCGGCACGGGCCGAAAAGGCCGACCGCGACAAGCCGATGAACATCGAAGCCGATGCCATGCGCTATGACGACCTCAAGCAGGAGAGCGTCTTCACCGGCAGCGTGCTGGTGACCAAGGGCACCATCATCATCCGCGGCGCCCGCATCGACGTTCGGCAGGATCCCGAGGGCTACCAGTACGGCGTGGTCACCGCGGCGCCGGGCAAGCTGGCCTACTACAAGCAGCGGCGCGACGGCCCGCCGGGCAGCGACGAGTGGATCGAGGGCGAATCGGAAGTCATCGAATACGACAGCCGCGCCGACAACGTCAAGTTCATCCGCCGGGCCGTGATGCGCCGGCTGGTGGGCGCCAAGGTGAATGACGAGACCACTGGTCCGCTGATCGTCTACGACCAGAGCAATGACACCTTCAGCGTGGACGGCGCGCCCCCGGCGCCCGGCGCCAGCAACGCCGGCGGTGGCCGCGTGCGTGCCGTGCTCACGCCGCAGCCCGGCAGCAGCAGCGCAGCAGGCAGCACCCCCGGCGGCAAGGCTGCGACCCCCGCGCCGGCGCCTGGCAAGGGGCTGCGTCCCAGCACCACCCTGGGCGGCAGCGGAGGCAGCAAGTGATCGACCGCGCCGGAATCGACATGGACGCGGCGGACGGCAGCGGCCGCAACGGCGCCAGCCGCCTGCAGGCGCGCGGCCTGAAGAAGAACTACGGCAGCCGCACGGTGGTCAAGGACGTCTCGCTCGATGTGCAAAAAGGCGAGGTGGTGGGCCTGCTGGGCCCCAACGGCGCCGGCAAGACCACTTCGTTCTACATGATCGTGGGCCTGGTGCGTGCCGATGACGGGCAGATCAGCATCGACGGCGAACCCATCGAGCACATGCCCATCCACCGCCGCGCGCGCATGGGCCTGAGCTACCTGCCGCAGGAAGCCTCGATCTTCCGCAAGCTCAACGTGGCCGACAACGTGCGTGCCGTGCTGGAACTGCAGCGCGAGCCGGATGCCAAGGGCGTTGCGCAGCCGCTGACCAAGGCGCGCATCGAGGAGCGCCTGGACGAGCTGCTGGCCGACCTGCGCGTGGACCACCTGCGCGATTCGCCCTCGCTGGCCCTGTCGGGCGGCGAGCGCCGCCGGGTGGAAATCGCCCGTGCGCTGGCCACGCAGCCGCGCTTCATCCTGCTGGACGAACCCTTTGCCGGCATCGACCCGATCGCCGTCATCGAGATCCAGCGGATCATCAGCTTCCTGAAGGAGCGCGGCATCGGCGTGCTCATCACCGACCACAACGTGCGCGAGACGCTGGGCATCTGCGACCACGCCTACATCATCAGCGACGGGCACGTGCTGGCGCAGGGCACGCCAACCCAGATCGTGGACAACGCCGACGTGCGCCGGGTGTACCTGGGCGAGCACTTCCGCATGTAAGGGCGCTTCGCGGACACTCATTCATGAAGCAAGGCCTGTCGCTGCGTGTTTCGCAGCACCTCGCGCTCACCCCGCAGTTGCAGCAGTCCATCCGGCTGCTGCAGCTGTCCACGCTGGAGCTGTCGCAGGAAGTCGAGCAGATGCTCGACGAGAACCCTTTCCTGGAGCGCAGCGCCGACGAGGCAGCGCGCGAGGAATTCGGCCTGGACAGCGAAGACGCCGCCAGCGCCCGCGACGTGCGCGACGAAGAGGCTGCAGGCCTGGCGCTGATGAACGGCGCAGACGGCGTGAGCACCGTCGCCGCGCAGGAAGCCGAAGTCACCGCGGCCGAAACGCCGATCGATTCCGCCGACGCCCAGCCCGACTGGGAAGGCGACGGCACCGTCGACCTCTCGCCCGACGACAGCGAATGGGGAGGCGACGCACCCGCGCGCACCAACAACATCAACGACGACGAGCGGGCAGACGCCACCGAGCTGGCACGCAGCCAGGAGTCGCTGCAGGATTTCCTGCACCGGCAGGCGCTGGGCCTGCGCCTGTCGGACGTGGACCGCGCTGCGCTGCGCTTTCTGATCGAGTCGCTCAACGAGGACGGCTACCTGGAGGACTCGCTGCCGGCGCTGGCCTCCGGCCTGGCGGGCGACGACAACGACCAGTTCGACGAACTGGTACATCGCTTCCAGATGGCGCTGGGCCTTCTGCAGAGCCTGGAGCCGGCCGGCGTCGGCGCGCGCAACCTCGGCGAATGCCTCGCGCTGCAGCTGCAGGCGATCGAATCCGCGGACCCGGGCGACGACGCGGCGCGGCTCGACGCGATCCTGGTCGCGCAGCGCATCTGCGCGCAGCCGATCGAGCTGCTGGCGCGGCGCGACCTGCGCCGGCTGAGCCAGCTGTGCCGCGCCGACGAGGCGCAGATCAAGGCGGCGATCGCGTTGATCACGCGGCTCGAGCCCAA
>JAFECZ010000337.1 GCA_018241905.1 Pseudomonadota bacterium | reverse complement strand
CCGAGCAGCGCAGGGTTGGGCGGAAAGAGGGCCACGCGCTGTTTGAGCGGAACGAAGTGGAGCGAGTTCGCGTGGACCCCGCCCGACCCGAGCAGCGCAGGGGAGTCGCGAAGCGACCGGCCCAGTGAAGGCCTGCCACGCGCATCGCATGCCGGGCGCTCTGCGCAAAACGCACGACGCTCATGCGACCCTCCGCAGCCCAGAAACATCATCAACAGTCCCGAGATAAGCCTCGATCACCTTCGAGTCCGACTGCACCTCGCGCGGCGACCCCATGGCCAGCACTTCCCCTTGGTTCATCGCCAGCACCCGGTCCGACACCTTGGACACCAAGGACATGTCGTGCTCCACCATCAGCACCGATATGCCCAGCTCCTGCTGGATGTCCTGGATCCAGAACGCCATGTCCGCCGTCTCTTCCACGTTCAGCCCGGAAGAAGGCTCGTCCAGCAGCAGCAGCTTGGGTTCGGTGCATAGCGCCCGCGCCAGTTCCACCACCTTGCGCACGCCATAGGGCAGCCCCGCCACCATCGAATCGCGGTGATGCTGCAAGTCCAGCAGGTCGATCACCCGCTCGGCCGTCTCGCGCGCCTCGATCTCGGCGCGCCGCGTTGCACCGGTGAAGAACACCTCGCTCCAGAAGCCCGACTTGCGATGCACGTGCCGCCCGATCAGCAGGTTGTGCAGCACCGTCGCATGCTCGAACAGCTCGATGTTCTGGAAGGTGCGCGCAATGCCCAGCGCCGCGATCGCATGCGGCGCCTGCTGCGTGAGTGCCAGCGGCGAACCGCCCTCGCCGCCATGCCAGGCGATGCTGCCCGTCGTCGGGTTGTAGATGCGGCTGATGAGGTTGAACACCGTCGTCTTGCCAGCGCCGTTGGGCCCGATGAGGGTGAACACCTCGCCGCGGCGCACGTCGAAGCTGACCTTGTTCACCGCCAGCACGCCGCCGAAGCGCACGCTCAGGTCCTGCGCGGAAAGAAGGATGTCGTTGCTGCCGCTCATCTCAATCGGTCCGACTTGGTGAAGGACTTCTGCCGCTTGAACAGCCCGCGCCGGTAGAACGGAAACAGCTGCAGCCAGGTGCGAACCTTCAGCCAGCGGCCGTAGAAGCCCAGCGGCTCGAACAGCACGAAGGCGATCAGCACCACGCCGTACACCAGGCCCTGCAGCCCCGGCGCCTGGCCGATCGCATCGGGCAGCCAGTCCTTGGACATGGAGATGAGCTGCGGGGCGGAGATCAGGAAGATCGCGCCCAGAAAGGCCCCGTGCACCGAACCCAGCCCGCCGATCACCACCAGCAAGAGAAGATCGATGGATTGCAGGATGCTGAACTGGTCGGGCGAGATGAAGCTCAACTTGTGCGCATACAGCGCGCCGCCCAGCCCGGCCAGCGCCGCCGAGATGGCGAAGGACAGGGTCTTGTAGCGCGCCAGGTGAATGCCCATGCTCTGCGCCGAGATTTCCGAGTCGCGGATGGCCACGAAGGCGCGGCCGGTGGGCGAGCGCAGCAGGTTCAGGATGGCCAGCGTGCACAGCACCGCCACCACCAGGCACAGGAAGTAGAAGCCGTTGCCCGAGCCCAGTTCCCAGCCGAAGACTTGCGGCTGCTTCACGTGCAGGCCCGAGTTGCCGCCCGTCACGCTCTCCCAGCGGGCGAACACCTCTTCCACGATGAAGCCGAAGGACAGCGTGGCAATGCCCAGGTAGATGCCCTTGAGCCGCAGCGCCGGCAGGCCCACCACCACGCCCACCGCGGCCGAAAGGGCGGCGGCGCCGATCATCGCCAGCGGAAACGGCACACCCATGTTCGACAGCACCGCCTGCGTGTAGGCACCCGTTCCCAGAAAGGCCGCATGGCCGATGGAGAACTGCCCGGTGAAGCCGGCCAGCAGCATCAGCCCCAGGCCCACCACGCCGTAGATCAGCACGAAGGTCAGCTGCGCGAGCCAGTACTCGTCCACCAGCCAGGGCGCCAGCACCAGCAGCACGCACAGGAGCCCATACCAGAACACGTGCCCGCCATGCTTGGCCAGGTCGATGTCCTGCGCGTAGCTGGTCTTGAAGATGAAGCGCATGGCCGGGTTCGTCCTTCTTCTTCGTCAGACCTTCTTGCGCAGCTTCTCGCCGAACAGGCCGTTGGGCTTCACCATCAGCATGATCAGCACCACGATGTAGGGTGCGGTGTCCTTGAAGCCATCGGGCAGGTAGAAGCCCGCCAGGGACTCCACCACGCCGATCACCAGCCCGCCGACGATGGCCCCCGGCAGGCTGCCGAAGCCGCCCACCACTGCCGCCGGGAAGGCCTTGAGACCGATGAAGCCCATGTTGGCGTGCACGAAGGTGATGGGCGCCAGCAGCATGCCGGCGATGGCCGCCACCGCCGCGGCCAGGCCCCACACCAGGCTGTTGAGCCTTTTCACCGGAATGCCCATGTAGTAGGCCGCCAGCTGGTTCTGGGACGAAGCCTGCATGGCAATGCCCAGCTTGCTGTAGCGGAACATCACGAACAGCAGGCCGCAAAGAATGGCGGTGGCCAGCACGATCACCACCTGCTCCACGTTGATGACCAGCTCGCCCAGCTTCCAGATCTGGTCCTTGTAGGGCACCGGCAGCGTATGCGTGTCGGTGCCGATGCCCGGCACCATGGTGACCAGCCCGCGCATCACGTAGCCGATGCCGATGGTGAGCATGACGATGGCGAACTGCGGCTGGCCCAGCACTGGGCGGATCACCACGAATTCGAGCAGCACGCCCAACAGGGCCATCACCAGCACGGCGAAAAGGGCGGCCATCCAGAACGGCAAGCCGAACAGCGTCATGGCCGCCAGCGCGGCGAAGGCGCCCAGCATCATCAGCTCGCCCTGGGCAAAGCTCACCGTCTCGGTGGCCTTGTAGATGAGCACGAATCCCAGCGCGATCAGCCCGTAGATGCAGCCCTGGGCGATGCCCGAGAGCAGGAGCTGGAGGACTTGCAAGGCGGCCGATCCTTTTCAGGCAGCGCGCGCGCCCACGGCGGCGTCGTGCAGCGCGAGACGACGTGAGCCGGCAAGAATCTCGCTGGGCCGCAAGCCGTAGACCTGACGGATCGAGTGGCTGAAGTGCGTGGCGTCCGGGTAGCCGGTGTCCAGCGCGATGTCGGTCAGCGTGCCGGTCTGGCGCACGTAGCGCAGCAGGCTGCGCGCCCGCTTCCACGCACGAAAAGTCCTGAAGGGCACGCCCACCTCTTCCTTGAACAGGTGCAAGAAGCGTGAGAAGGAAAGATGCACCCAGCCCGCGCACTCCTGCGCCGAGGCGCTTTGCGCCGGGTCGGCATTGATGCGCTCGATGACGCGGGCGATGCGCGGGTCCAGCGCGCGCGGCGCCAGCGGCCGGCCGAAGAAAAGCAAGTCGAAGTCGAAGCCCTCGAAGGGCTCGCGCCCCGATGCCGCGAGCAGCCTGGCGTGCATGGCTCGCACGCGCGCCACGAACTCGGGCGCGTGCGCGCAGCCGCAGCTGGTCTTCATGAAGTCGGGAAGGCGTGCCGCGTCGATCGAATCGGCCTCGACGAGCAGGTTGAACACCAGCGGCCCGCAGCTTTCGACCCGGTGCGGCACCTGGGGCGGCACCACCATCAGCTCGCCGGCTTGCCACGCACCGCCGCCGATGCACACGCGGATCGGCTCAGCCGGCGAGGTGGAGACATAGATGCCCCAGCCGCCCATGACGCGCACGCCCACCGGGCCCAGCAGGCCCGCGTAGAAAACACGTTGCGTAGTCAGCCACATGAGGCGACTGCCGGCACCGGCCGGTGTTGTCGCCATGCCCTCGTCGCGCATGCCGTCTCCTGTGTGCGTGGCAACCCGCCCCAAGTCGTCGTTGACGTGGGGCAAGGCCGCGTTGGCGGCATGGTAGCGGCGCAGGTGCGCTTCGCTTCGCGGGGACTTTCCCTATGTGGGCGAAGCGAGCGCCATCGAGCGCCGCCTGGCTTGCGAAAAGTAGCTAAGAAGGGGCGCCTGGAGGCGAATCAGGCCGTGCGGGGCTTCACGCGGCTGGCCGCTTCGCGCGCCCGGTCGCGTGCGGTGTCGATGTCGGCCGCATGCGCGAGGGCCACGCCCATGCGGCGCTTGGTGAAGCTCTCGGGCTTGCCGAACAGGCGCACGTCCACGCCGGGGACGAGCAGCGCCTTGTCGACGCCGTCGAAGACGATACCCTGGGCATCCACGCCGCCATAGACCACGGCGCTGGCGCCCGGGCTCTTGAGGGTGGTGTCCACCGGCAGGCCCAGGATGGCGCGGGCATGCAGCTCGAATTCGTTCTGCCACTGCGTGGCCATGGTCACCATGCCGGTGTCGTGCGGGCGCGGGCTGACCTCGCTGAACCACACCTCCTCGCCCTTGACGAACAGCTCCACGCCGAACAGGCCCTGCCCGCCCAGGTCGGCCGTCACGGCCTGCGCGATGGCTTGCGCCTTCTGCAGCGCGGCAGGCGCCATGGGATGCGGCTGCCAGCTCTCCACATAGTCGCCGCTGACCTGCAGGTGGCCGATGGGCTCGCAGAAGTGCGTCTGCACCTGGCCGTCCTCGCCCACGGCGCGCACGGTAAGCAGGGTGATCTCGTAGTCGAAGTCGATGAAGCCTTCGACGATGATGCGGCCGTGGCTCACTCGGCCGCCGGCCATGGCGTAGTCCCAGGCCTTCTTCACGTCGCCGGGGCCGTCGATCTTGCTCTGGCCCTTGCCCGAGCTGCTCATCACCGGCTTGACGACGCAGGGGTAGCCGATGCCGGCGTCGATGGCCGCCTGCAGTTCTTCCAGCGAATCGCAGAACTTGTAGGGGCTGGTGGGCAGGCCCAGCGTCTCGGCGGCAAGGCGGCGGATGCCTTCGCGGTCCATGGTGAGGCGGGCCGCGCGGGCGGTGGGAATCACGCGCACCACGCCGGCGTTCTCCAGCTCCTGGAGCATGGGCGTGGCGATGGCCTCGATCTCGGGCACCACCAGCGCCGGCTTTTCGGCCTCGATGAGCGCCTTGAGCTGGGCCGGATCGCTCATGGTGATGGTGCGCGCGTGGTGCGCCACCTGCTGGCCGGGGGCGTTCTCGTAGCGGTCGACCGCGATGGTCTCCACGCCCAGGCGTTGAAGGGCAATGAGCACCTCTTTGCCGAGCTCGCCAGAGCCCAGGAGCATGACGCGGGTTGCGGAAGGGGAAAGGGGGGTGCCGATGGTGGTCATACGGGAACTGTATCTTGGTCGACCCTCGGCCTTACTTCCTTCGCAATCACCTTCCCAATGGCTTTCTGAGCCATCTTGAAATCGTAGATCGCCTGCAGGTTGATCCACCCCTGGGCATCCGCTTCCTCGCCGCCGAAGTAGCGCGTCAAGCGCAGTGCCGTATCCGGCGTGATGCCGCGACGCTCGAGCACGATGTCATTGATGCGCGAAGCTGGCACATGCAGCGCCTTTGCCAACGCATTTGCCGTCATGCCGATCGGCTTCAAATAGTCTTCACGGAGGACTTCGCCCGGGTGTACGGGCCGCATTCCATTCTTGAACATATCCATACCTTTGCCGACTTAGAAGCCGGGCCCGTTCGCCTGGAAGTAACGCCTCCCGGCGTAGCGTTCGATTCAGTGCGGATCGTCGATCCTGACCTCATATGGGCCGAAATCTCCCCATTTGAAAATCAACCGCCACTGCTGATTGATTCGCACATGCCATGTATCGTCATAGAACTTCAGATCGTTACCTGGTGGCGATTTCATGAACACCAACGACGGTGCGGCATCCAATTGCGTCAGCTTGCGAGTGGCCACGTCCCTGATGTTCGAAAATCTGGCGTTCTTGCCCGTGGTGAACAACTGCTCTGTATCGGCACATGAAAAAGACTGAATCGCCATGGTCAATTATATTCCGTTTACCGGTAGCCGGTAATAAGCCAAACTGCCTTGCTTGCCCGAGAGTCGCATTCGCGGCTTGACCCCAAAGGGACAAGCCCCCGATCGCATCAGCCCGTTCTTGGCGACAATT
>JAFECZ010000336.1 GCA_018241905.1 Pseudomonadota bacterium | reverse complement strand
GTGAAAAGCCTGGGGCCTACAAGAACGACTGGCCCTGCTTGAGCACCAATTCGCAGGCCTGCTTCTTGATGGAGTCGGTCATCCCGCTGGTCAGGTCGGTCTTCTTGCCGTCGCTGCCGGTGATGAGCCCCTTGGCACCGTCGAGGTAGCCGCTGTCCTTCTGGGCAGCGGCCTGCCCACCGGGCATCTTGCCCAGCAGGCCGTCCTTGACCTGCGACACGCCCGAGCCACCCAGGTACTTGTTCTTCAGGCAGTACTCGATGATGCCGGCGGCGTTGCCCATGCTGCCCGACGACACGCCGCCCAGGGAGCTCAGCGAACCACCGGCGCCGCCGGCCAGGCCCTTGAGCGAGTCGAGGCTCTGTGCTTGCGCGAAGGTCAGTGCTGCGCAGGCCGAGGCGGCCAGCAGGGTGCATCGCGCAGTGCGCAGCCAAGCTGTCTTGTCCATGAATCCTCCTTGAGAAGAAGTAAAACGGCCCGCGCGCCCCATGCGCGACAGGCGTGGACCGACCTTAGCGCAGCGCCGCGGCGCGGCCATGCCGGCATTTGAAACAGTTCGTGGGGCCGGCTCAGTTGCCCGGACGCAGCAGCGCCACGAAGGCGCCCGCTGCGGGCGACAGGCTGTGCGCCCGCCGCGTGATCAGGTAGATGGGCGGCACCCGCATCGGCACTTCGGCCGGCAGCACCCGCAGCAGGCCCAGCCGTGCGTAATGCGCTGCCTGCGAGGCAGGCATCACCGCCGCCATGTCCGAATGTTCCAGCAGCGCCGTCATGGCGATGGGCGATGCGGTTTCCGTCACCCGCAGCCGCTCGCGAATACCCGCCTCGCGCAGCGCCGCCTCGAAGCGGCCGCGCTGGGGCGAGCCGGGCGGCTGCAGCAGCCAGGGCCACCGCACCAGCTCGTGCAGCGTGACCGACTTGCGCCGCAGCAGCGGATGGCCCTTGCGCACCACCACCACTTGGTCCTCGCCCAGCAGCGGCACGCTGTCGAAGTCGTCGGCGCTGTGGTCCTCGGTGAGCCGGCCCAGCATCAGGTCGACCTCGCCGCGCGCCAGCTGGCGCAGCATCACGTCGCTGGTGTCCACCACCACGCTGACCGCCACGCGTTCGTGCTTGCGCTGGTAGGCCACCAGCGCAGGCGCCAGCAATTCGGGGACCGCGCCGGGCACGCTGCCGATGCGCAGCGAACCGCTCAGGCCGGAGCGCAGCGCCTCCAGCTCCTCGCACACCACGCCGAAATCGGTCAGCACCCAGCGCGCATGGCGCACCAGCGCCTGGCCATACGGCGTGGGCGCCATGCCGCGCGCCTTGCGCTCGAACAGCGGCACGGCAAAGGTCTCCTCCAGCTGTTGCAGAAGCTTGGTGGCCGCAGGCTGGCTGATATTCATGGCCGCCGCCGCGCGGCCCAGGTGGCGGTGCTGGTCGAGCAGCGCCAGCAGCACCCATTGCCGCGTGCGAAGCCGCAGCAGCAGGCGCGAAGAGGCAAGACCGGGGATGTTCTCGTTCATATACGGATGTATATGGATCCTTCAGAACATTTGATTGGATTGGAATGGCGGACATCCCTAAGCTGCAAGCGCAACAAGACAGAA
This sequence comes from Pseudomonadota bacterium, assembly GCA_018241905.1. Lineage (GTDB taxonomy): Bacteria > Pseudomonadota > Gammaproteobacteria > Burkholderiales > Burkholderiaceae_C > Variovorax. The sequence goes on along the minus strand of JAFECZ010000336.1, from coordinate 4,417 downwards.
CCATGATGGAGACAAGCCCCATGACCCTTGCGTGCCCGACACGTCGCGCGGCCTTGCGCGGCCTTGCCGCCATCGTGCTGGCGCCCACGCCGCTGCTCGGCCTGGCGGCCGATGCCCGCTATCCGGACAAGCCGCTTCGCATCCTGGTCGGTGCCTCGCCCGGTGGCGGCACCGACATCCTGGCGCGCCTGCTGGCCGACAAGTTCGGCCCCTCGCTCGGGCAGCCGGTAGTGGTGGAGAACCGGCCCGGCGCCTCCAACACCATTGCGGCCGACCTGGCGGCCCACGCGCCCGCCGACGGCAGCACCTTGCTGCTGGCCACCAACACCGGCCAGGCGGTGGCGCCGCATCTGCTCAAGCTCAAGTACGACCCGCTCAAGGACCTGCAGCCGATCGGCCTGGTGGCGGTCATGCCCAACGTGCTGGTCGTGCCGGCGGACGCGCCTTATCGCAGCGTGCAGGATCTTCTTGCCGCCATGCGCGCCAAGCCCGGTGGCTTTCGCTATGCCTCCTCGGGCATCGGCAGCACCCAGCACGTGGCGGGCGAGGCCTTCACCTTCGTCACCGGCACCAAGGCCATCCACGTGCCCTACCGCGGCAGCTCGCAGGCCCACCTGGACATCATCGGCGGAAACGTCGAGATGATGTTCGACAGCACCTCCTCGGCCATGGGCCAGATCCGTGCCGGCAAGTTCCGCGCGCTGGCGGTGGCGGCGCCCAGGCGCATCGCCGAACTGCCGGACGTTCCCACGCTGGCCGAGTCCGGCGTGAGCGGGGCCGACGTCGACACCTGGTATGGCCTGTACGTCACGGGCGGCACGCCGCGTGCGGCGGTCGAGCAGCTGGCCGCAACCCTCACGCAAAGCCTGGGCATGCCCGATGTGCAGGACCGCATCAAGGGCCTGGGCGGCGAGATCCGGGTGATGGGCACCGGGCCCTTCGCCGACATGAACCGGTCGGAGTTCGAGCGCTACGGCAAGCTGGTGCGCGACACCGGCATGCGCGCCGAGTGATCGGCGCTGCGACAAACCAAAGGAGCAAGATGAAACCCACGATTGCCGTGCTGCTGGGCGATGCCAGCGGCATCGGTCCCGAAATGGCTGTGAAGCTGCTGGCCCGCGCGCACAACCGCGACGCAGCCAACCTCTTGCTGATTGCCGACCCGCTGGCGCTGCAATCGGGCGAGCGCATTGCCGGGCATCAGCTCGATGCGCTGCGGGTCGACAGCCTCGACGCGCTGCGCTTCGAGCCGGGGCGCGTCAGCCTGCTGGCGCAAGAGACGATGCAGGGGCGGCCGCCCACGCTGGGCGAGTCGAATGCGCATTCCGGCCGCGCCGCCTTCGAGGCCCTGCAACTGGCGTGCGACGCGGTGCGCCGCAAGATGGTGGACGGCATCGTCTTCGCGCCCTTCAACAAGCACTCGCTGCGCCTGGGCGGGCTCACGCAGGAAGACGAGTTGCGCCACATGCAGGAGCGGCTGGACGTGCATGGCTTCGTGTGCGAATTCAACATCACCGGCAAGCTCTGGACTTCGCGCGTGACCTCGCACGTGCCGCTCAGGGACGTGGCCTCGCTCATCACCGGCCCGGCGATCCACGATGCGGTGCACATCATTCACGACGCGCTGCGCAGCGCGGGCGTGGCGGCGCCGCGCATTGCCGTGTCGGGGCTGAATCCGCATGCGGGCGACGGCGGCTCCATCGGCCGCGAGGAAATCGAGGTCATCGAGCCGGCGGTGCGCGCGCTGCAGGGGCAGGGCATCGATGCGCGCGGGCCTTACTCGCCCGACACGGTATTCATCGGCGCACGGCGCGGCGACTTCGACGCGGTGGTGTCGATGTACCACGACCAGGGCCAGATCGCGATGAAGCTCCTGGGCTTCGAGCAGGGCGTCACCCTGCATGGCGGCCTGCCGGTGCCGGTGGCCACCTCGGCCAGCGGCAGCGCCTTCGACATCGCAGGCAAGGGCGTGGCCAACGTGGAAGGGCTGCAGCGCGCCTTCGAGTTGTGCGTGCGCATGGCGCGGCCCGGATGAAGCCGGGCGTCGGCCCTCAGGCGTCTGCAGGAATCGAAACGCCCACCTTGGCGCCCGCGGCCACGATCTCGGCCCACGTGGCATCGTCCACCACGATGCCGTCGCGTTCGCGCGCCGCGCGTGCCTTGCGCTCCGGCTCGCCGGCAATCAGCACCTGATCGAAGCCTGCGCCGGGCGGGCTCTGGCGCAACCAGTCGACAAAGGCGTGCGCTTCGGCTTCGAAGCCGTGCTGCGCGCCCAGCCTGGCAGGATCGATCAGCACCGTGAGCATGCCGTTGAGCACCGTGCGCGCCGCATCCGCAGGCCGGTGCCATGTGCCGCCGCCGGTGAGCGCGCCGCCCAGGAGCTCGCAGGCCACGGCCATGCCGTAGCCCTTGTGCTCGCCGAAGGTCATGAGCGCGCCGAACAGGCCGTTCGATTGCGGCACCACCACCACGCCCGGGTTGTCGGTGGGCGCGCCGTGTTCATCGATGAGATGGCCGGGCGCCACTTTCTCGCCCTTGTTGTAGGCCACGCGCATCTTGCCCTGGGCCACCCGGCTGGTGGCGAAGTCCAGCAGGAAGGGCTCGGCCCCGGCCAGCGGAATGCCGATGCAGCAGGGGTTGGTTCCAAAACGTCCGTCGCCGCCGCCCCAGGGCGCCACCACCGGGCGCGAGAGCACGTTGACGAAGTGCATCGACACCAGGCCTTGCGCGGTCGCCATCTCGGCAAAGTGCCCGATGCGGCCCAGGTGGTGCGCATGGCCCAGCGTCATGATGCAGCTGCCGTGCGCCTTGGCGCGCTCGATGCCCATCTGCATGGCCTGCACGCCCACGATCTGGCCGTAGCCGCGCTGGCCGTCCAGCGTGAGCAGGCTGCCCGTGTCGAGCTGGACCTTCACGCCCGCGTTGGGCTTGAGGCCGCCCTCGGCCGCCGCGTCCACGTAGCGCGGCACCATGCCGATGCCGTGCGAGTCGTGGCCGCTCAGGTTGGCCAGGACCAGGTTGTCGGCCACCTGGCGCGCCTCGGCGGACGAACTGCCGGTGCCTTCGATGATGGATGCGACCTGCGTGCGCAGTTGGGCTGCTTGGAGAGTCTTGGACATAGGTTTCAACGATGAATGGGCAAGGGTTTGTCAGCTCGAGCCACGGCACCGGCTTTGCCGGGCCGCAGGCGGGGTCTCCCCCTCGGGGGGTGGCGAATTACACGTAGCGAAGCGAAGTGAAAAGCCGGGCTCACATGACCGCGCCGACTTGCCAGGGCACGAATTCGTTCTGGCCGTAGCCATGCTGCTCGCTCTTGCTGTGCTCGCCCGAGGCCGTGGCCAGCACAAGCTCGAAGATGCGCTGCCCCATCTCCTGAATGGATGCGGTGCCGTCCACGATCTCGCCGCAGTTGATGTCCATGTCCTCTTCCTGGCGCTTCCACAGCGTGCTGTTGGTGGCCAGCTTGAGCGAAGGGGAGGGCGCGCAGCCGTAGGCCGAGCCGCGCCCGGTGGTGAAGCAGATCATGTTGGCGCCGCCGGCCACCTGGCCCGTGGCGCTGACCGGGTCGTAGCCGGGCGTGTCCATGTAGACGAAGCCGTGCGCCGTGACGGGCTCGGCGTATTCGTACACCGCCTCCAGGTTGGAGGTGCCGCCCTTGGCCACCGCGCCCAGCGACTTCTCCAGGATGGTGGTCAGGCCGCCGGCCTTGTTGCCGGGCGAGGGGTTGTTGTTCATCTCGCCCTCGTTGATCTCGGTGTAGTGCTCCCACCACTTGATGCGCGACACCAGCTTTTCGCCCACCTCGCGACGCACCGCGCGGCGCGTGAGCAGGTGTTCGGCGCCATAGATCTCCGGCGTTTCCGACAGGATGGCGGTGCCGCCGTGCGCCACCAGCAGGTCCACCGCCGCGCCCAGCGCCGGGTTGGCGCTGATGCCCGAGTACCCGTCCGAGCCGCCGCACTGAAGCCCGATGGTGATGTGGCTGGCGCTGCAGGGCTCGCGCTTGGCCGCGTTGGCGCGCGGCAGCATCTCGTTGACGAGCGCGATGCCTTTTTCCACCGTCTTGCGCGTGCCGCCGGTGTCCTGGATGTTGAAGGTCCGGAAGTTCTCGCCCTCGGCCAGATGGCCGGTGGCCAGCCATGCGTTGATCTGGTTGGCCTCGCAGCCCAGCCCCACCACCAGCACGCCGGCGAAGTTGGCGTGCGTGGCATAGCCGGTCAGCGTGCGCTCCAGGATCTGCATGCCCAGGCCCTGGGTGTCCATGCCGCAGCCGGTGCCGTGGGTGAGGGCCACCACGCCGTCCACGTTGGGAAAGTTCGCCAGCGCGGCCGGGTTGGTCTTGCGCGAGAAGTGGTCGGCAATGGCGCGAGCCGCGGTGGCCGAGCAGTTCACGCTGGTCAGCACGCCGATGTAGTTG
>JAFECZ010000335.1 GCA_018241905.1 Pseudomonadota bacterium | reverse complement strand
GTGCCTTGGGTGCCTTGGGTGCCTTGGGTGCCTTGGGTGCCTTGGGTGCCTTGGGTGCCTTGGGAGGATGTCGGGCTGGCATCTTTGAAATCTTACAGCGTAAGGATTAAACTGATTTGACCTTACAGCGTAAGAAGGAGGCCGCCGCCATGACCACCGTCGACTTCATCGGCCTGCTGGTGCCCCTCACCTATTTCCTGATGCTGGCCGTCGAGTCGCGCTGGCCGGCGCGCCGCTTTCCGCCTCGACGCGGCTGGCGCTGGGTGGGCATCGGCTTCCTGCTGCTCATCGGCACCGCCGGCGCCGTGATCCCGCTGCTGCTGCCGCTGCCCTGGATGGCACAGCACCGATGGATGGACGGCACCCGCCTGGGCGTGGCGGGCGGCACGCTGGCCGGATGGGTCGTGCTCTCGGCCCTGGCCTTTGCCATGCATCGCGCCTTCCATGCCTTCTCGCCGCTGTGGCGGCTGGGCCACCAGATGCACCACAGCCCGCAGCGGGTGGACATTTCGGGCTCGACGCTGTTCCACCCCATCGAAATCGTGCTGCAGGTGCTGCTGCAGTTGTTCGTGACGGTGATCGTGCTCGGGCTGGACCCGCTGGCGGCGGCGCTGGTGGGGTATGTCGCGGCATTTGCGGGCATGTTCCAGCACTGGAACGTGCATACGCCGCGCTGGGTGGGCTACCTGATCCAGCGGCCCGAGTCGCACTGCGTGCACCACCGCCTGGGCGTGCATGCCTGGAACTACGCCGACTTTCCGTTGTGGGACGTGCTGTTCGGCAGCTTTCGCAACCCGGGCGAATTCCATGGCGAGTGCGGCTTCGAGTCGCCCGAGGACCGGCGCCTGGGCGCGATGCTCGCCTGGCGCGACGTGAACGCCGGACGCTATGGCCAGGGCCGCCGCGGCGCCGCCGATCCGGCCCTGCCGCGACCCATGTCCGCAACGCATCAAAGCACCTAGAAGATTTCAACAATGGCGCAGCAGAGGTGACAGGCAGGCCCGGGCCTTTTTGACTACATTTGCCCGGACCATGAACTCCCCCCAATCCTTGAGCCTGCAGCGGGTGCTGCTGTGCGGCGCGCTGATCGTCACCCTCTCGATGGGCATCCGCCACGGCTTCGGCCTGTGGCTGCAGCCCATCACCCAGGCACAGGACTGGTCGCGCCAGACCTTCTCCTTCGCGCTGGCCGTGCAGAACCTGTCCTGGGGCGTGATGGGCGTATTCGCGGGCATGCTGGCCGACCGGCTGGGCGCCGCGACGGTGCTGATCCTGGGCGCCGTCTTCTATGCACTGGGCATGGTGGGCATGGCGCTGTCGACCACGCCGCTGATGTTCGCGCTGACCACCGGCGTGCTGATCGGCGCGGCGCACGCCGGCACCACCTACGCCGTGATCTACGGTGTCATCGGCCGGCAGATTTCGGCGGAGAAGCGCTCCTGGGCCATGGGCGTGGCGGCCGCGGCCGGCTCCTTTGGCCAGTTCCTCATGGTGCCGGTGGAAGGCCAGCTGATCGCCCACCTGGGCTGGCAGAACGCCCTGCTGGCGCTGGCCGGCGCCGCCCTGATCATTGCGCCGCTGGCCCTGTTCCTGCGCGAGCCGCGCCACACCACCGGCCAGGCGCATCGCGAACAGAGCGTCGCCCAGGCCGTGGCCGAGGCCTTCCGCTACCCGAGCTTCCGCCTGCTGATGGCGGGCTACTTCGTCTGCGGCTTCCAGGTGGTGTTCATCGGCGTGCACATGCCCAGCTACCTGCGCGACAAGGGACTGGGCCCGGAGGTGGCCAGCTATGCGCTGGCGCTCATTGGCCTGTTCAACGTGTTCGGCACCTATGCGGCCGGCTCGCTGGGCCAGCGGCTGGCGCGGCGCAAGATTCTGGCGGCCATCTACCTGGGCCGGGCAATTGCCATCGCCCTGTTCCTGCTGGCGCCGCTCTCGCCGATGTCGGTGTACGTGTTCTCGGCGGTAATCGGCTTCCTGTGGCTTTCCACCGTGCCGCCGACCAACGCCATCATTGCCGGCATCTTCGGCGTGTCGCACCTGTCGATGCTCAGCGGCTTCGTGTTCTTCTCGCACCAGATCGGCTCCTTCCTGGGCGTGTGGCTGGGCGGCTACCTGTACGACCGCATGGGCAGCTACGACGTGGTGTGGTGGCTGGCCATTGCGCTGGGCGTGTTCGCCGCCCTGGTGAACCTGCCGGTGCGCGAAGGCGCCATCGCGCGCCCGGTGCGGGCGGCACCGCAGCCGGCCTGAAGCTGGGACAATCGCCAACTCCATGAGCAGCACGCACCGCCATGCCCTCCAACGCACCGCCTGGCTGGCGGCGGCGCTGGCCGTGCTGGGCGGCGTGTTTGCGCTCTACACCCGGCCGGCCTTCCTGGTCACGCTCATCGACCAGGTCTGGTCATGCTTCTGAGCGCCCCCTCGCCGGGCGATGCCCACGCCGCATTGGCAGCCCCCTCCCCCTGGGTCCAGCGCTGGACCCATCTGGTGCCGCCGGGCGGCCGGGTGCTGGACGTGGCCTGCGGCAGCGGGCGGCACATGCGCTGGCTGGCCCAGCGCGGCCATGCGGTCACCGGCGTGGATCGCAGCGCCGATGCGCTGGCCAGCGCGGGCGCCTTCGGGCAGACGGTCCTGGCCGACATCGAGAACGGCCCGTGGCCCTTCGCCGGCCAGGAATTCGATGCCGTGGTGGTCACCAACTACCTGTGGCGCGCCCGGCTGCCGGACGTCGTGCAGGCCGTGGCCCCGGGCGGGCTGCTCATCTACGAAACCTTCGCCCGAGGCAACGAGAGCGTGGGCAAGCCCTCGCGCCCCGACTTCCTGCTGGCGCCCGGCGAGCTGCTGAACGCCTGCTCAGGGCTGCGGGTGGTGGCCTACGAAGATGGTTTCCTGGACGATCCGCAGCGCTATGTCCAGCGCATTGCCGCCGTCCGCCCCCCAAAGAATCCGGGGGAAACCCCGCCCCGCTACCCGCTGGCGGCGCAGGGCTGAGACTCCCGCCCAGGGCCCCGGCGCCGGTAGAATGAGGACTTTTCGTCCTAAAGAGACTCCCCCTTGCAGCAACTGACTGGCAGCATCGTCGCGCTCGTGACGCCGATGCATGAAGACGGCAGCGTCGACTACCCGGCCCTGCGCCGCCTGATCGACTGGCACATCGAAGAAGGTACCGACTGCCTTGGCGTGGTCGGCACCACCGGCGAATCGCCCACTGTCAACGTCGAAGAGCATTGCGAAATCATCCGCGTCTCGGTCGAGCAGGCCAAGGGACGCGTGCCCGTCATGGCGGGCTGCGGCGCCAACTCCACGCAAGAAGCCATCGAGCTGGCCAAGTACGCCAAGGGCGTGGGCGCCGACTCGCAATTGCAGGTGGTGCCCTACTACAACAAGCCCACGCAAGAGGGCCAGTACCGCCACTTCAAGGCCATTGCCGAAGCCGTGGGCGACCTGCCCATCGTGCTGTACAACGTGCCCGGCCGCACCGTGGCCGATATGGCGCACGACACGGTGCTGCGCCTGGCGCAGGTGCCCGGCATCGTGGGCATCAAGGAAGCCACGGGCAACATCGAGCGGGCCCAGTGGCTCATTCGCGAGGTGCCCGAGGAATTCGCCGTGTACTCGGGCGACGACCCGACCGCCGTGGCGCTCATGCTGTGCGGCGGGCAAGGCAACATCAGCGTCACGGCCAACGTGGCGCCGCGCAAGATGCACGAGCTGTGCATGGCGGCCATTGCCGGCGACGCCCGCCGCGCCATGCAGATCCAGATGGAACTTCTGCCTGTGCACCGGCATCTGTTCGTGGAGCCCAATCCCATCCCGGTGAAGTGGGCCATGTCCCGGCTCGGACTGTGCGGCGGCGCCATGCGCCTGCCCCTGACCGAGCTGTCCGAAGGGGCCCGCCCCGTGGTCGAAGCCGCTCTGCGCCAGAGCGGCCTGCTCAAGGATTAGTCGACAAGCCCACGACGTCATCAAGCCGGCGCCCCAGCGCAACAAGCGTCCAAGACCGGCCTACAGAGCGCAAAAAGCGCCCCCTCTATCAGGAAGCACACCTTGAAAACTCTTTCGCGCCTCGCGTTGCTGGCTCTTGCTGCCAGCCTTGCCGCCTGCTCCGTGTTCGAGAGCGACAAGATCGACTACAAGAGCGCCGGCAAGGTGCCGACGCTGGAAGTCCCGCCCGACCTCACCCAGCTGACCCGCGACAACCGCTACACCATCCCCGGCGGCGCCGTGTCGGCCAACGCCATTCAGGCAGGCATGACCAACGCGCCCAGCGCCCCCACGGCCTCCAACGCCGTGGGCGACGTGCGCATGGAGCGCAACGGCACGCAGCGCTGGCTGGTGGTCGACCGCGCGCCCGACCAGTTGTGGGATTCCATCCGCGACTTCTGGCAGGAAAACGGCTTCCTGCTCACCACCGACCAGCGCAACATCGGCATCATGGAAACCGACTGGGCCGAGAACCGGGCCAAGCTGCCGCAGGACATCATCCGCGGCACGCTGGGCAAGCTGGTGGATTCCGTCTATTCCACCGGCGAGCTCGACCGCTTTCGCACGCGCCTGGAAAAGTCCGGCAACGGCACCGAAATCTTCGTGACGCACCGCGGCATGATCGAGGTGTATTCCAACAGCGCAAAGGACCAGACCATCTGGCAGCCGCGTCCGGCCGACCCCGAGCTGGAAACCGAATTCCTGCGCCGCCTGATGGTCAAGCTCGGCGTGCCGCAGGAGCAGTCGAAGGCCCTGGTGGCCGCCGGCGCGCCCGCCGCAGTGCAGCGCGCGGTGGTCAGCAACGAAGGCGGCGTGCCCACGGTGCGCATCAACGAGAACTTCGACCGCGCCTGGCGTCGCGTGGGCCTCACGCTCGACCGCACCGGCTTCACGGTGGAAGACCGCGATCGCGCCGCCGGCACCTACTTCGTGCGCTATGTGCCGCCGGATCGCAAGGAACCCGGCACCTGGGCCAAGCTGCTGAGCTTCGGCCAGGCCGGCAAGGACTTCAAGCCGCTCAAGCTGCGCGTGCAGGTCAAGAGCCAGGCCGACGTGAGCACCGTGAGCGTGCTGACCGAGGCCGGTGCGCCCGACAGCAGCGACAACGCCAAGAAGATCGTCCAGGTCATTGCCGACGACATGAAGTGATCCGCTTCCGAAGCCTGGGCAGCGGCAGCGCCGGCAACGCCACGCTGATCGAGGCCGGCAACGGCCTTTGCACCAGCCGCGTGCTGGTGGACTGCGGCTTCGGTTTGCGCCACCTGGAAGCGCGCCTGGAACGCGCAGGCCTTTCGGCCGCCGACATCGACGCCGTGTTCATCACGCACGAGCACGGCGACCACATCGGCTGCGCACATGCCTTTTCCAGGCGCCACGGCATCGCCGTCTGGATGAGCGAAGGCACCTGGATGGCCAGCGGCTCGCGCGACTACGAAGGACGGCTGCGCTTTGCGCGCGACGGCGAAGCCATCGAAGTGGGCGAGCTCCAGCTGCGCCCCTTCACCGTGCCGCACGATGCGCGCGAACCGCTGCAGTTGCGCTGCACCGACGGCGCCCGCCACCTGGGCGTGCTCACCGACCTGGGCCACGCCACGCCCCATGTGCTTGCGCAGCTCGGCGGCCTGGATTCCCTCTTGCTCGAGTTCAATCACGACACCGACATGCTGGCCGTGTCGAGCTACCCGCCTTTTCTCAAGCAGCGCGTGGGCGGCAAGTGGGGCCATCTGTCCAACGAAGCGGCATCGGGCATTGCACAGGCGCTGTGCCACAGCCACCTGCGCCACCTGGTGGCAGCGCACCTGAGCGAACAGAACAACAGGCCGGAGATCGTGCGCCAGGCCATGGCCCAGGTGCTGGGCGCCAACGCCGACGAGATGCTCACCGCGAATGCGGCAGAAGGCACGCCCTGGCTCGACGTGTAGCGCGCCGTGCATCGGCGAGGGCAATCAAGACAAAAGCCGCCCTCGGGCGGCTTTTGTCTTTGGGGGCAGCCTCGGCTATTCCTTCTTGGGCGCGTTGGCAGCAG
>JAFECZ010000334.1 GCA_018241905.1 Pseudomonadota bacterium | reverse complement strand
CACTCAGCGACATGCACGAGAGCCGGGCCCAGCTGCGGCGCACGCCGAAGGATTCGGCCGCCGGCGCCGAGGTGCGGATCAGCAGCAGCGCCATCGCCTGGCGCGAGCGCCTGAACTGCCGAAGGAGCAGCACCACCGCGACCAGCCCTGCGAGCGGCAGGTAGTAGCGCTGCAGCTCGCGCGACACGCCCGGCAAGGCGTCGAGCTTGACGTACAGCCCCTCGTAGCCGCCCGTGGCCTTGGAGAAGTACAGCAGCACCTCGGGCAGTGCCAGGGCCAATGCCATCGTCGCCACTGCCAGGTAGATGCCCGAGAGGTTGCGCGAGGGGAAGGCGAACACCAGGCCCAGCAGCGCCCCGGCCAGCGCCGCCAGCGGCAGGCTCGCCAGCAGCGACAGGCCCAGGTACTTCTCGACCATCGCCACCACGTAGGCGCCGACGGCGGCAAACACGCCGTGGCCGATCGACACCTCGCCGCCGTAGCGCACCATGAAGCTCACCGACAGGATGGCGATCGCGTTGGCAAAGCACAGGCCCAGCGTGAAGATCCAGTAGCCGCCGGCCACCCAGGGCAGCAGCACCAGCACCGCACCGACCGCGATCGCGGCCCAGGGCAAGGGCTGGCGCACCGACTCGGCCCGCGGGCCGACAGGCGGCGCCTGTGTCGCCGAAACCATGGCGGCCTCAGACACGGGCACCTCCCCGCACTGCCAGCACGCCCTTGGGGAAGAGGTTGAGCACCAGCAGGATGGTTACCAGCATGTAGGTGTTGTTGAACTCGGCGGCGACGTAGAACGAGAGCAGGTTCATCAGCACCCCGATGAAGATGCCGCCCACCACCGCCCCCGGCAGGCTGGCGAAGCCCCCCACCACCGCAGCCGCGAAGGCCTGCAGCATGAAGGCAGCCACGCTGGTCGAGGAGAGGAAGGTGGTGGGCACGATCAGCAGCGAAGCCACCAGCCCCAGCACCCCGGCCACCACCCAAGAGAAGAGATGGATGCGCCGCAGGCTTAGGCCGCACACCCGGCTCGCGAAAGGATTGGCGGACACCGCCCGGAACGCGATGCCGATGCGCGTGCGCTCGATCAGCAGGTAGAGCACGCCGATCACCAGCAGCGTCACGCCGAGCACCGCCAGGTCATAGGACGAGACGCGGATGAAACCCAGGTCGGCACGCCAGCGCGGCAGCGGCAGGTCCAGCGACACCACGTTGGAGCCGAACACCAGCTGCGTGATGCCCTGCGTGATCAGGCCCACGCCCAGCGTTGCGATGGTGCTGGTGAGGTCGGACTTGAACACCAGCGGCGCGATGAGCAGGTAGGCCACGGCCATCGCCGCCCCCATGATCGCCAGCGACAGCATCACCGCCGTGCCCCAGGCCATGTTGCCCAGGATCCCGGCCGTGAAGCCGAACACCAAAAAGGCCGCGAGGCCCGCGAGGTTGCCATGCGCGAAGTTCACCACCATCGAGCTCTTGTAGATCAGCACGATGCCGATCGCGCCCATCGCATAGAGGCAGCCGCTCACGACGCCGGCCCACACGAGTCCCAGGAAGTCGGCCATGGCGGATCAGGCCTTCGCGGGCGGCAGGCCCTGGTTGCGGTCGACCATCTCGATGACCGCGGGGAAGTAGCGGCCGCTGTAGCCGTTGGCCGCGGTGGCCGCGTAGTAGCGCTGGGCCAGCTCCGTCACGTGGACGGATACCCCCGTCTGCCCGGCCAGTTCCAGCACGTAGGAGATGTCCTTGAGCACGTACTCCGGCGAGAAGGACTTGTCCGGGAAGCTGCGCGGCAGCATGGCCTTGCGGCCGTGGTTGCGCAGCACGAAGCTGTCGCCCGAGCCCTTGGAGACGGCTTCGAGCAGCGTCTGCGGCTGCACCCCGGCGCGCTCGCCCAGCACCATCATCTCGGCCAGCGCCACCGTGTTCTCGAACACCAGCGCGTTGTTGATCAGCTTGACCACCTGGCCGCAGCCCACTTCGCCGCACAGCGTCACGTCCGAGCCGATGTAGCGCAGCAGCGGCTCGATGCGCGCGAACAGCGCCGCCCGCGCGCCGACCATGATGCTGAGCTCGCCGCGCTGCGCCGCTTCACGGGTGCGGGCCACCGGGGCGTCGGCAAACTGGACGTCCAGCGTTTCCAGTCGCTGCGCAACGCTGCGCGCCGAGGCGACGGTGGTGGTGCTCAGGTCCACGATCACCTGCGGGCGGCGCCCGCCTGCCGTGAGGCCCTGCTCGCCCAGGCACACCGCCTCCACCGCCGGGCCGCCCGGCAGCGAGAGGAACACGATGTCGGCCTGCGCGGCCAGGTCGGCGAGGCTCGCCACCCGGCGGGCCTTGGTGCCCTCCACCGCCTGGAAGGCGCTCGCGCTGGTGTCGAAGGCCAGCACCTCGCCCGCATGCTTGAGCGCCATGTTGCGGCACATGGGGCCGCCCATCACGCCAAGTCCCACGAAGCCGATCACCGGCACGGATTGCTCTGCCATGGTTGTTCCTTCGTGTGCGCTGTCAGTCCATCCACATGCCGCCGCTGATGTCCAGCGACGTTCCCGTGATCCAGTTGGAAGCCGGCGAGCACAGGAAGAGCGCCGCCTGGGCGATGTCGTCCGCGTTGCCGTAGCGCCCCAACGGCACGGTGCTGTTGGCCGCCGGCGCAGTGGTGCCGCCGGTGACGTTGGCCCACATGGCTGTCTCCACCGGCCCCGGGGCCAGCGTGTTGGCATAGACCCCGTGCGGTGCGCCGGCCTTGGCGATCCAGCGCATCATCCCGTGCACCGCGGCTTTGGAGGACACGTAGGCCGGGCCCGAGGCGACGCCGCCGTTCTTGGCGGCGATCGAGCCGGCGGCCAGGATCTTTCCATAGCCGCGCTCGCACATGAGCGGGAACAGCTTGCGCGCGGGGTTCACCACGCCGCGCACGTTGACCTGCATGATCGCGTCCCACTCGTCGTCGGTGCTCTCGGCCAGCGGCGTGCGGGCGATGATGCCGGCGCACAGCACGAGGATGTCGATGCGCCCATGCTGGGAGAGGACCGCGTCGATCACGCTGTCGGTGTCGGCGCGCGAGGTCACGTCGTAGCGGCGGTACTCGATGCCGGCGCCCAGGTCCTCGTGCTCCGCGCGGTCGGTGGCGATCACTTTCGCGCCCGCGGCCTTGAAGGCGGCCGAGATGGCGCGGCCCATGCCGCCGGCGCCACCCGTGACGAAAGCCACCTGGCCTTCCAGGTTGGCGGGGCCGCTCAGATGTTGTGCCATATCCAGTTGCTCCTGATGAAGTGGTTGTCTTGAACCGCGCGGGTTCAGCGGAAGGTCGCGCCGGCGGACATGGCCAGCTCGCCGGACGGGCCCCGGGCCCAGAGCGCCAGCGCCCCGCCCTCTGCCTGTCGGCCTTCCACACGGAATGGATGCGAGACGAACAGCGGACTCACGCCCCGGAACTCGAAGCTCGCGAGCGCCCGGCCCCCGCCCTGCTCCAGGGCCAGCTGCTGCAGCAGCGTGGCGGTCAGCGGCCCGTGCACCACCAGGTCCGGGTAGCCTTCCTCGTTGCGTGCGTAGGGCTGGTCGTAGTGGATGCGGTGGCCGTTGAAGGTCAGCGCCGAGTAGCGGAACAGCAGCGTCGTGTCGGGCACCACGTCGCGGCCCCATTGCGCCACGTCGTCATGCCGCGTGGGCACGGGCGCCGGGGTGCCCGGCGGCGTCGCCTCGCGGTAGACGATGTCCTGCTCCTCGACGATGCAGTCCTGGCCCTGGCACCGCGTGGTGTGCTGCACGGTGACGAACCACAGCGAGCCGCGCTTGCCCACCTTGTTCTCCACCTTCTGGATGCGGCTCTTCTTCACCGCCGTCGACCCCACGGGCAGGTCCGCGAGGTAGCGGATGCGGCTGCCGGCCCACATGCGGCGGGGCAGCTCGATGGGGGGCAGGAAGCCGCCGCGCCGCGGATGCCCGTCCGCACCCAGCCCGCGGCGCGGCACCACCGGGTTGAAGAACATCCACTGCCATCCGGGCGGCAGGGCGTCGCCCAGCCTCGGCGCACTCTCCAGGTCCAGGGTTGCGGCCAGGGCCTCGACGGCATCGATGCAGATGCGCTCGCTGCGCTCCTCCTCGCGTCCGACCCAGCTGTCGTAGGAAGCAGTCAACATCGGCACCTCAGGCGATCTTGGCGTCGAACACGGCGGCCGGATACGGCCGGAAGTCGCGGACCATCTTGAAGCTGCCGTCCGGAGCCGCCTCGATGATGGCCTCCTGCCGCGCACCGCGGTGGTCGTTCGGCTTGAAGCTCACGCCGCGCGCACCGCCCACCGTCTGGTTGGTCATGCCCTCCATCATGTCGACCAGGCTGGCGCGGGTCAGCGGCTTGCCGCTGGCCAGCAGCGCCTTGAAGCCTTTGATGAACAATGCGCCATTGCTCCAGCCGTTCAGGCCGAACACGCCGATCGGATCGGACGGGAAATGCTTGGCCACCTGCTCGCGGTAGGCCTTGATGTCCGGATCGTCGGCCGTGACTGGCATCAGCCACGAGGAGAAGAACACGCCGTCGAGCAGGTTGCCCGCCAGCTTGCGGGTGGTCGGATCGGCCGTGAAGAAGGGCGCCATCCACTTGGCCTGGTAGCCCACGCGGTCGGCCGCCTTGAGCGCGGCGGCCAGGTTGGCGTTGGAGCCGAACAGGATCACCACCTCGGCCTTCGCATTGGCCAGGCGCCGCACGTGCGGCGTGAAGTCGGTGTTGCGGACTTCAAAGGGAATGGACTCGGCCGCCTCCTTCTTCAGGTTTTCCAGATGCAGGTCGAAGCCCCGCTTGGCCGAGCGTCCAAGTTCATCGTTTTCCCACAGCAGGGCCACACGGGCGGCCTTGAGGTCGCTCAGCGCGTAGTCCAGGTTGGCCGCGGCCGACCAGCCGTAGTCGGGCAGCAGCGGGAACACCAGCCGCTCGGAGAAGAGCGCCGTCGCCCCGCCGATCGGGCCGATCATCGGCAGACCCACTTCCTTGGCATAGGGAATCACCGCCACCGACTGGGCGGTGCCCACCGGCGCGGCGAGCGCGAAGACCTTGTTCTCCTCGACCAGCCGGCGCGTGACGGCCACGCTGCGCGCCGGCTCGTACCCGTCGTCGTAGGTGACGTAGTTGATCTTCCAGCCGTCCAGCGCATTGGTCTCGTTGGCCCACTTGAAGCAGGACTCCGCCGCGTGCGTGAGGATCGTATAGAAGGGCACCGGCCCGGTGATGGGGGTGAAGGCCCCCACGGTCACCGTCTTGCTCGCCACATCGATGCCCGGCGCCGCCTGCTGCGCCCGCACCCATCCAGGCAGCGCCACCGAGGCTGCTGCGACCCCGGTGGAAAGAAAAGTCCGTCTACGCATGGTTGTCTCCTGAGTGAAAGGAAAAGTGCGCTGTCGAATCGCCGAAGAATGCATTCTATAAGTTCGATTGCGGTCTGAAATCCTAGGGTTTTCCTATATGAACTCCTAAGATTCAGCTCAATGCTGGACTTATAGAATGCATTCTTTCGGAGCCACAACGACATGAACCCATCGCCTCTCGCCGGCAAGCGCGTCATCGAACTCGGCACCATGCTGGCCGCCCCTTTCGCCACCCACATCCTTTCGCAGCTGGGCGCGGAAGTGATCAAGGTGGAGCCGCCCGCTGGCGACCCCACCCGCGCCCTGGTGCGCGGCGGCCCCAGCGGCACCTTCATCGCCTACAGCCACGGCAAGAAGAGCATCTGCATCGATCTCTCGAAGCTCGAGGGCCGGGAAGCGCTGTATGCGCTCCTGGCAAATGCGGATGCCCTGGTTCACAACCTGGCACCGCGCGCCGCGCGCAAGCTGGGCGTGACGCGAGAAGCGTGCGCCAGGATCAACCCCTCGCTCATCTACTGCCACATCCGCGGCTACGCCAGCGGACCGCAGGAGGACGACCTGGCCTCCAACCCCGTGGCGGAAGCGGCCACCGGCGTGATGGACGGCAACCGCTTCAACGGACGGCCGAGCCGCCTCGGCCCCTCCTACCACGACCAGTTC
>JAFECZ010000333.1 GCA_018241905.1 Pseudomonadota bacterium | reverse complement strand
CATGATGGCCTCCTTCCCAGGGGAGTCGCTCACGAACAATAGTGCTTTGGCTGCAAGGATTCAATGGCCGCAGAGACAGCTCTACCTGGCAAGAATCCACCCAGCGATCTGCTGGACAACTTCGCGCTCGAGCCCATTGAAGCCGTGATAGGCCATGGCCTCGCACGGGTCGCCTTTGCTCTGTCCGCCGTTGAACGTCAACAGTTCCTTCCTCGGCGAGTTGTCGAGCTTTGCCATCAGCGTGGGCACTTTTGCAAACTCGCAGAGGGCGCAGCCATCTTGCTCGTGATGAACGACGAGCACGGGGATGCGGATGTTGCCGAGCGGCATGGCCGGGACAGGCCGGCCCTTGTCGTCCACGAGGATGGTCGAGGTCAGCACGATGCCGTCAGGCCCTTGCGGGCCGGAAAGCTCGGTGGCGATGTAGGCCACCGACTGCGTGCCTCGACTTGTACCCACCAGCCATACCGGGGCCTTGGACGCCTCGCGCATCCACGCGATGACCGCCTTGATGTCTGCCACATGCTCCGGCTTCTGGCGGAAGCCGCCGAGGTAGGGTGGACTCTGGCGATCGGACGGCGCATCGACGACGGCAACCATGAGCCCCTGGTCCGCGAACAATTGCCGCGTGCGAACGAGGAAGTTCCCGTCGCCCCACTTGAGCGAGCCATTCGGAAAGATCTGCAGCCCGCCGTGCCCGCCCGCAAACAGGACCACGGCGCCTTTCGTCACAGGCGGTGCCAACACAAGCATTCGCTGCGACACGCCGGGACGGGTCGGAATATCCACCACCTTCTGCGTGATCTGCGCCCGGGCCTGCGAAGCCAGCGCAAGGAGAAAGACCGCGATCCAGGGCTTCATGACATTGAACATCATCGAACGATCTCCTTGCGAATCAGTACCGGGCCCCGGCCCTCGGCGCGTTCAAGCGCCGCGAGACCGTTCATTCCGGACAGCGAAGTCTGACATTGCCGGCGCCCCGGGGTCTCAGGCGCTGAGCCCGCCATCGACCACGATGTCGGCGCCGGTCACGAAGCTCGCGCCGGGGCTGGCCAGGTAGGCGACCATGCTGGCGACTTCATCGGGCCGGCCATAGCGGCCCACCGCGATGCCTGGGCCGACGAGCTTCGCCGCTTCACCGTCGGCGGGGTTCAGGTCGGTATCGGTCGGGCCGGGGTGCACGGTGTTCACCGTGATGCCGCGCGGGCCCAGGTCGCGCACCAGGCTGCGGGTGAAGCCGGCTACCGCGCCCTTGGTCAGCGTGTAGAGCGAGGCGCCGCCGAAGACCGCATAGCGCGTCATCGAACTGCCGATGTGCACGATGCGCCCGCCTGCCTTCATGACGCGCGCCGCCTCCTGCGTGGCGACGAACACGCCGGTAACGTTCACCGCGAGCATGCGCTCGTAGTCCTCGAAGGAAATCTGCTCAATGGCCGCCCACTGCGCGATACCGGCGTTGTTGACCAGGATGGCCAGCCCGTCGAAGGCCTGCGTTGCTTGCGCCACGGCCCGGCGCACTGCGGCCGGGTCGCCCGCGTCGGCCTGGATGGCCAGTGCGCGGCCACCGGATGCCTCGATTTGCGCGACCACCTCTTGCGCCCTTGCAGGCGACGCGTTGTAGGTGATGGCGACCTTTGCGCCGTCGGCCGCAAGCCTGCGCGCGATGGCGGCGCCAATCGAGCGTGAGCCGCCGGTGACGAGAGCGGACTTGCCGGCCAGAGGAAGGGAGTTGTGGCTGATGCTTTGCATGATGTGCTCCAAATAGCTCGCTTGTTGTGGACGGAGCGAATGGTGGGCATCGGATTGCGACTTGAGTAGCAGAGAATCGATGGAATCTTTTTCAAGCAACTGTTGAAGGTGTGCCGGCAATGGAGACCCTCGTCAATCTCGAATCCTTCGTGCGCAGCGCCCAGGCTCGCAGCTTTTCGGGCGCGGCACGAAGGCTGGGACTCACGCCGGCGGCTGTGAGCCGCAACGTGGCGACGCTGGAGCGCAGCATCGGTCAGCGCCTGTTCCAGCGCAGCACGCGGCGGCTCGCGTTGACCGAGGCCGGCGAGCGCTTTCTCATGGACGTGGAGCAGCACCTGGACGGCGTGCAGGCCGCCCTCGCGGGCATGACCTTGCACCAGGGCGAGCCGGCCGGCGTGCTCAAGGTCAGCGTGGCGCCGAGCTTTGGCGTGGACTACGTGCTGCCTCTTCTGCCCTCGTTCCTGGAACGCTACCCGGCCATCAGGCCCGACTGGCAGTTCGACAACCGGCAGGTCGACCTGGTGGCGGAAGGGTTCGATGCCGCGGTGGGTGGCGGCTTCGAGTTGGCGCCCGGCGTGGTGGCGCGCGCGCTGGCACCAGCGCACATCGTGGCGGTGGCGTCGCCGGCCTTCATGCGCGGGCGCAAGATGCCGGCCGAGCCCTCGCAATTGGCCGACTTCGAAGGCATCGCCATGCGTTCGACGCGCACCCGCCGCCTGCGCCAATGGCTCATGCGCGACGCCTCCGGCGCGCAGGAGCCGGCGCAGCCGCGTGAGCACGTCATCGTGGACGACCCCGCCGCCACGAGCCGCGCTGCGCTGCTCGGCCTCGGCGTGGCGCTGGTGCCGCTTTCAAGCGCCTTGCCGTTGCTGGAAAGCGGTGCGCTGCTGCGCCTGCTGCCCGAGTGGTATGGCGACCTGGGCGCCATCTCCATCTACTACGCCAGCCGCACCCTGCTGCCGGCCAAGACGCGGGCCTTTGTCGACCATGTGGCACAGGGCTTCGAGGACCAGCGGCTGGCGCAGCGCCTGCACGCTCTGTCCGCCCCGGCGGGCGGGCGCCGGCGTTGAGCTCAATGCGCGGGGGCTCGGGCGGCGATGCCCGTAAGCCTTGCCATGGCGGCCAGGCGCATGCGGTGGTTGCGCTGAATCTCTGCATCGTCTTGCACGCTTGGCTCGCGCCCCAGCCTGATCGCGTCGGACAGCAGATCCATGATCCGGGTCGTTGCCAGCGAATACCCGCGCATCGCCTCGCGCAGCTCATCGCGAACCTGGCCGTCCAATTGAATGGCACTGTAGAACTTCGACACTTCGCGCAGGCGGCGGCTGGTTTCACTCAACTGCGCTTCGACAGCGGACTTCTCGGCGTCATTCATGTGGCTCATTCCCCGAAAGCTTGGGCCGGTCGTGCTGACCGACTGGATGAACAGGATTTTGCTTTCGTCAGAGCGTCTCGGAGTGCAAGACTTCTGTGATCTATTGCCACGGCCGGACAGCCTGGCCCTGTTGGCGCCGAAGAAGGCCCGTCAGAACAGGGTGTCCAGGTCCAGGTGGCGCCGGCTGGACCAGAGTTTGACCAGCGCGTCGAGTTCCGTGCCGAAGATTCTCGTCGTCAGGCCCTGGGCTTCGTTCAAGGTTGCGTGCCAGGTGCCGTCGGTGGTGCTGCGCTTGTAGTGGCCCAGGCACTCATAGCCGAAGGGCGCCGCCTCGCAGAAGGCGCGCCGGCAAAGGAGCGCCCCATCGACCTGCTGCACCCCCGCCAGGCCCCGTGTCGTCACGAGTACGTGGCGGCCATCGTCCTGGACGATGTTCTTGCCGGGGAGATGCTTGAGAAAGTCGAAGGAGCGCGGGTACGGGGAAGGTCCGGGTCGAGGCATGATTCCCTCTATATCGGCGGCTTGAAGGCAATTTGAAGGCTTGGTGCCGGGCACCGGGAGCACGCCGCGCGCAGGTCGGAGAGAATCCGGGTCCTGTGGCCAGGCACACCCGCCGCAGCCGCGACCTGCCTGTTCATGAGCCCCGCCTTGTCTTCTTCCTCTTCTTCATCCGACCATCCCATTCTCACCAACCGCAAGGTGGTCTTCCTCTTGGCCCTGCTGTGCTGCGTGCTCTGGGGCAGTTCCTACCCGGCGATCAAGGGCGGGTACGCACTGTTCAACATCGCGGTGGCCGATGTTCCGTCCAAGCTCGTGTTCGCCGGCTGGCGCTTCGTGCTGGCCGGTGCCATCTTGCTGGTCTATGCGCTCGCCTCGGGCCAGCGCCTGCGCGGCTTCACGCGCGGCTGCGTGGTGCAGATCGCGCTGCTCGGGCTGACGCAGACCACGCTGCAGTACGTCTTCTTCTATGTCGGCCTGGCCTACACCACCGGCGTGAAGAGCTCGATCATGACGGCCACCACCACCTTCTTCAGCGTGCTGCTGGCGCACTTCATCTATCACAACGACCGCTTGAGTTTCAACAAGGTGGCCGGCTGCGCGCTGGGTTTCGCCGGCGTCATGGTGGTCAACTTCGGCGCGGGGTGGGGCGGCGTGCGATCCTTCGACTTCACGCTGGTGGGTGAGGGCTTCGTGATCATTGCCGCGCTGGTGCTGGCCGCCGCGAGCATCTACGGCAAGCGCGTCTCGCAGGGCATCGATCCGATCATGATGACCGGGTTGCAGCTTCTCGTGGGCGGCGCCGCACTGCTCGCGGGGGGCTACGTCACCGGCGGCCATCTATCGGGCTTCACGCCGGCCTCGGGCGCGTTGCTGGCCTACATGGCCGTGCTGTCGTCGCTCGCCATTTCCATCTGGAGCCTGCTGCTCAAATACAACCGTGTGAGCATGGTCATGGCCTTCAACTTCATGGTGCCGGTGTTCGGCGTGGCGCTGTCGGCGCTGTTCCTGCACGAGAGCATTCTCGAATGGCGCTACGCCGCGGCACTTGCACTGGTGTGCTGGGGCATCTGGCTCGTAACCAAGGAGCCGGCCTCGGCGCGGGAGCACCAGGCACCGGCGGCAAGCGTTCCAGCCTCAGGCTCGACCTGAGGGCGCCTTCGCAAGATCCAGATTTTCCGCGTGCATGCCGCTCGACAGAATGAGCGCATGAACGCGAACGACCTTTTCCTCGGCCCGAACCCGACCCTGCTGCCGACCATCGCGGCGGTGTTCGTCCTTGCGGGTCTGGTCAAGGGCGTCATCGGGCTGGGCCTGCCGACGATCTCGATGGCGCTGCTCGCCTCGATGATGAGCCCCGCAGAGGCCGCGGCGCTGCTGGTGGTGCCCTCGTTCGTTACCAACGTCTGGCAGCTGCAGCCGTGGCGCGCGCTGCGCGAGATGTCGCTTCGCATGGCGCCGATGCAGCTGGGTGTCGTGGGCGGCACGCTGGCCGGCGCCTGGGCCGTCGGCGCGCCGGTCGGTTCGTGGGCGGTCGTCTGCCTGGGTGCGATGTTGATCGTCTATGCGGCATGGGTGCTGGCCGGTGCGCGCTTGCGCGTGCCGCCGCGCAGCGAGCCCTGGCTGGGCCCGGTGGTTGGCGCGTCCACGGGGCTTGTCACCGCGGCAACAGGTGTCTTCGTCGTTCCGGCGGTGCCATATCTGCAGGCGCTGGGCCTGCAGCGCGAGGCGCTCATCCAGGCCATGGGGCTGTCGTTCACGGTGTCGACCGTGGCGCTGGCTGCGGGCCTGGGCCTCAACGGGCAGTTTCACGCGGCCACGGCGGGCGCATCGTCGCTGATGCTGCTGCCCGCGTTTGCCGGCATGGCGCTGGGGACGCGCCTTCGCCAGCGCATTGGGCAGGATCGATTTCGCACGTGCTTCCTGGCCAGCCTGCTGGTGCTCGGAAGCTACATGGTCGTGCGGGAAGTGCTGCCGAGCTGACGGTCGGGCCGTCCGGCCTACTTCACCATCCGCACGAACAGGCCGGCCAGCCCCGAGGCCGTGGCCAGCATCACCACGGCCATCCAGCCCCACTGGGCAAACACCAGCGCACCGAGCGCCGAGCCGCCGGCCATGCCGATGAACATGCCGGTGAAGAGCACCGCATTGAGTCGGCTGCGTGCGCCGGGGTCGATGCCGTAGACGATGGTCTGGTGCGCGATCAGCGTGCCCTGGAAGCCCAGGTCGAAGCCGAGCGCGCTTGCCGCCAGCAGCGCCAGTTGCGCGTGCGTGTCCAGCATGGGCGCCAGCGCCAGCGCCGCGAACGACACGACGAAGATGGCCGCACCCAGGCGCGTGACCAGTTCCGGCCCCTTTCGGTCGGCTACGCGGCCAGCCAGCGGCGCAGCCAGCGCGCCGGCCGCACCGGCCAGGCCGAAGGCGCCGGCCGCT
>JAFECZ010000332.1 GCA_018241905.1 Pseudomonadota bacterium | reverse complement strand
CGCCCCTCCCCGGCCAACGCCGAGGAGGCAGGCGAGTGCGCGCGCGTGCGTGCGGCGCTGGCCCGCTCGATTGCCGAAGACAGCCTGTTCGCCATAGCACCGGCGCAAGCTCCCAAGCCGCAGACACGCGGGCGCCTGCTGGCCCGCGGCGAAACCTACGAGGCGCCGCCGCCACCCGCCCCCGTGGCCAGCGAGGGCGACTTCACACCCTACCGCCTGCGCTACCAGGCCAAGCAGATGGCCATGGAGGCCGGCATCGGCCCGCTGCGGGAAAAGCTGCGGGCCCGGCTGGCCATGCGCTCGAGCGACCTGGCGCGCCTGGCCGCGCTGGACGGGGTCATGGAGCAGGTCCTGGGCGAACAGGAACGCAGGCTGCTGGGCACCCTGCCCACCACGCTGGAAAAGCACTTCGCCCGGCTTCGCAAGCAGCATCTGCGCGAGCAGGAAGAACAACAGGCCGCGCAGCCCGATGCCGCGCCGGCCCCGCCGCCGCAGCCCTGGCTGCAGCGCTTCGGCCAGGACGCGCAGACCATGCTGCAGGCCGAGCTCGACATCCGATTCAAACCCGTGGAAGGGCTGCTCGAAGCCCTTCGCAAGTAAGACAAGCAAGCCGCGTCACCGCACGCTCACAGATCGCATGAACAGATCTTCCGCACTTCGCACACTCGCCTTCTTCGTGGGCCTGGGCGCCATCGCCTGGGCCGGTGCAGGCTACCTGGGCAGCAACCTGCTGGCCCTGTCGGTCACGGCGGTCATCGCCGCCTTCTACCTGGCCGGCGCGCTGGAACTGCGCAAGTACCAGCAGGCCACGGCCACGCTGCAGCAGGCATTGGCTGCGGACGACGGCATGCCGCAACCGGCATCGGGCCTCGGGCCGTGGCTGGAGCGCCTGCACCCGTCGCTGCGCCAATCGGTGCGCCAGCGCATCGAGGGCGAGCGCGTGGGCCTGCCCGGCCCGGCCCTCACGCCCTACCTCACGGGCCTCTTGGTGCTGCTGGGCATGCTGGGCACCTTCCTGGGCATGGTGGTCACCCTGCACGGCACCGGCACCGCACTGGAAAGCGCCACCGACCTGTCGGCCGTGCGCGCTTCGCTGGCCGCGCCGGTCAAGGGCCTGGGCCTGGCCTTCGGCACTTCGCTGGCGGGCATTGCGGGCTCGGCCATGCTGGGCCTGCTGTCGGCGCTGTGCCGGCGCGAGCGGCTGCAGGCCGCGCAGCAACTGGATGCGCGCATCGGCTCCAGCCTGCGCGTGTTCTCGCTGGCGCACCAGCGCGAGGAGTCGCTCAAGCTCCTGCAGCAGCAAAGCCAGCTCATGCCCACGGTGGTGGACCGGCTGCAGGCCATGATGACCGCGCTGGAGCAGCAGAGCCTGGCCATGAACGAGCGCCTGCTGGCCGGCCAGGAAGCCTTTCACCAGAAGGCCGGCGCGGCCTACGCCGAACTCGCGGCGTCGGTGGGCCGCTCGCTCAACGAGAGCCTGGCCGAAAGCGCGCGCGCCGCGGGCGCGGTGATCGAGCCGGTGGTGGAGCGCACCATGGTCGGCATTGCCAGCACCTTCGAGCAGGGCTCGGTGTCGCTGGTGCAAAGCGTGTCGACGCAGTTGCAGGCGGCCGTGGGCGAAGTCACTTCGCAACTTGGCACCACGCTGGGCAGTGTGACGGGCCAGCTCGAAAGCACGCTGGGCGGCGTGTCGAACAAGCTGGACGCCACGCTGGGCGCCGTGTCTTCACAGCTGGAGTCGACCCTGGACGGCGTCTCGGGCAAGCTGGCATCGACCCTGGACAGCGTGTCCGGCAAGCTGGAATCGACCGTGGACAGCGTGTCGGGCAAGCTGGAAACGACGCTGGGCGCGGTGTCCGCGCAACTCAAATCCACGCTGGGCGCGGTATCGACGCGCCTGGACACGACGCTGGCCGGCGTCTCCACGCAACTCGACGGCAACCTGGGCGGCGTGTCGTCCAGGCTCGAATCGACCCTGGCGCGCATCTCCACGCAGCTGGAAAGCACGCTGGACGGTGTCTCCACCAAGCTCGAGGCCACGCTGGACGGCGTCTCCACGCAGCTTCAAGGCTCGGCCGACGAGGTGGCCGCCAACTGGCGCGGCGCGCTCGCCGAACACCAGCAGGCCGGCCAGGCCCTGGCTGCCAGCACGCAACAGGCGCTGCAAGCGGCCGCCGGCAGCTTCGAGGCGCACTCCGCTTCGCTTCTGCAGACCATGGACGAGGCGCATGTGCGCCAGCAGGAAGCCCTGGCAGCGCGCGACGAGCAGCGCCTGGCCGCCTGGACCGAATCGCTGCAGACCATGTCCGCCGCGCTGCAGCAGCAGTGGCACGACGCCGGCGCGCTAAACCTGGCGCAGCAGCAGGAAATCTGCCGCACGCTGGCGCAGACCGCCGACGAGATGGCCACCCAGTCGCAGGCCCAGGCGCGCGGCACCATCGCCGAGATCGCGCAACTGGTGCAGGCCGCTTCCGAAGCGCCGCGTGCCGCTGCCGAAGTGATGGCGCAGCTGCGCCAGAAACTCTCCGACAGCATGGAACGCGACAACTCCCTCCTGGAAGAGCGCGCCAACATCCTGCAGACGCTGGAAACCCTGCTGGGCGCCATCAACCACGCCGCCACCGAGCAGCGCGCCGCCATCGATTCGCTGGTGGCCGGCTCGGCCGAGATGCTGCAGCGCGTGGGCAGCGAGTTTGGCCAGAAGGCGCAGGCCCAGGCGCAGGAGATCAACGAAGCCGCGGCGCAACTCACCGGCAGCGCGGTGGACGTGGCGAGCCTGGGCGATGCCTTTGGCGGCGCGGTCGAGCTCTTCGGCCAGGCCAACGAGAAGATGGTGTCGCAGTTGCAGCGCATCGAAGCCGCGCTGGCCAAGGCCATGGCCCGCAGCGACGAACAGCTCGACTACTACGTGGCGCAGGCGCGCGAGGTGGTGGACCTGAGCGTGCGTTCGCAAAAGCAGATCATCGAGGACCTGCAGCAGATCGCGGCCAACACCCCGCCCGCCCTTGCGGCGGCGAACGAGGCGTAAATGGCGATGGCAAGCGACGAACTGGACGCCGGCATCGAGGGCAACGCCCCGGTGTGGGCGGTGTTTGGCGACCTCATGTCCGGCCTGCTGGGCGCCTTCGTGCTCATCCTGGTGTGCGTGATCGGCATGCAGCTGGACCTGAGCACGCGGCTGGAAACCGAGATGAAGCAGCGCGAGGCCCAGGCCCAGCGCCTGAAGACGCTGGAGGAAGCGCTGGCCGGGCCGCTGGCCGCCGGCCGCGTCACGCTGGTGGACGGGCGCATCGGCATCAGCGGCAGCGTGCTGTTTTCTTCCAGCTCGGCCGAGCTGCAGCCCGAAGGCCGCCAGCTGCTCAAGAGCCTGTCGGCGCCGCTGGCCGCCTACCTCAAGGCGCGTGACGAGATCCTGATGGTCAGCGGCTTCACCGACGACCGCCAGGTGCGCGGCGGCAGCAAGAGCTTCGCGGACAACTGGGAGCTGTCGGCCCAGCGCGCCCTCACGGTGACGCGCACGCTGATCGAGGAAGGCTTGCCCGCCGATTCGATCTTTGCCGCGGCCTTCGGCCCCGAGCAGCCGGTGGCTTCCAATGCCGATGCCGAGGGGCGCTCGAAGAACCGGCGCGTGGAGATGGCGCCCACGCCGCGGCCGGCACGCGGCGCAAAGGCCGGAAAGAAGGAATCGTGACCGACGGCGAGCGTGCCGGCAACGGCAGCGACGTGCTCGAAGGCTTCGACGCCTGGCGCGCCGGCCTCGAAAGCGCGGGCGCCGACCCGGTGCGCCTTCGCCGCATCGAGTCGCTGGCACGGCGCACGGCCGACACGCGGCAGGGACCGGTACGGCGCGTGCTCGAACAGAAGCTGGCTGCACTCATGCACGGCCATGGCCAAGGCACGCCGCACCACGACACCGCCCCGAAAGCCGCCGCCCCGAAAGCCGCCGCCCCGAAAGCCGCCGCGCCGCGCGCGCGCGGCCCGCTGGCCGAGCTCGCCGCACGCCTGGCCAGCCAGGCGCCGTCGCACGCACTGCACGAGCGCGCCCCCAGCGGCGAGACCGAACTGCTGCGCCACATGCAGAAGATCTGGTCGCGCCTGAGCGCCGACCGGCGCCTGACGCAGTCCCTGGCCAAGGTGCCGGACAAGGCCGGCCCGCTCAACTCACACCACCTGGTCCACCGCGCGCTGGCCGCGATGCGCGAGGCCTCGCCGGGCTACTTCCATCACTTCGTCTCGCAGGTCGACGCGCTGCTGGCGCTCGACCAGATGATGCAGGCCGCCAGCAGCCCTGCCCCGGCTGCGACCGCCGCCAGCGCGGCGCCGGCCCGCCAGCGCAAGGGCGGGCGCAGCAAGGCGTCCTGAGAGCGCTCAGGCCGTTGCCTAGCCCCTGGCGATGACAAAGAGCCCGGCAACGATGAGCGAGCACCCGGCCACCTTGGGCCAGGTCAGCGCCTCGCCCAGCAGCAGCACGGCCAATATCAGCGCCACCACCACGCTGCCCTTGTCGATCAGCGCCACGGTCGAGACCTCGCCCAGCTTGATGGCCTTGTAGTAGAAGACCCAGGACAGCGCCGTGGTGACCCCCGACAGGGCCAGCCAGAGCACGTTGCGCCGGGTCAGGGCCTGCAGTTCCGCGGAGGGCACCACCCAGGCCGCGAACAGGAGCACGTACGCGAACACGAAACACGTGCGCACCGCCAGACCCAGGTCGCTGGAGATATCGTTCAGGCCCTTCTTGGCGATCACCGAGGTGAAGCCGGCGAAGAACATGGAAATGAAGGCGTAGGCGACCCAGCGTTGCATGTTGTCCTCGTCGAAATTGAATCGGTCCGATGGTTCAAGCCGTGATCCGCACGAGCGCCATGCCGGAATAGAGGGCGCCGATGCCCAGCACGATCGATGCGATCACATACAGCACGGCTGCCACGGCCTCGCCCCGGGCGTTGAGCAGCGCAACCTCCAGCGAGAAAGTCGAGAAGGTGGTGAAGCCGCCGATGACGCCGGTCGTGAGGAACAGCCGCGCCTGCTGCGACAGCCCGCTCTTGAGCGCCCAATACTCCACCACCAGGCCCATGGCAAACGAGCCGATCACGTTGATGCAGAGAGTACCGACGGGGTAGTTCGTGCCCAGCAGCCTCGTCGCGAGCACATTGACGCCGTGGCGCGTCGCGGAACCGACGCCGCCGCCAAGAAAGACAAGTAGGAATTCCATTTGTTGTTGACCTTGTTCCTGGTTGGATTCCGGGCAACAAAAAACCCGCCAACGGCGGGTTCGTGCGCGCTCCCACCGACAGCGGGCGCCATGCGCCCGTCGCAGTAGGAGCTATCAGCCCTTGCGGGCGGTTATCGGGAAGCTCCATTCCCATCGCACGGTGCGATTGTACGGGCGCCAGTGTCAAGATACAGCCATTTACAAGATTGACTCGGGTGGCCATGATGAGGTCTTTTGGTTGCACCTGCCACGCCCGTCTCCGGAAACCATGAAGTCTTTCTACACGCTCGCTCCCACCGATTTCCGGTCGGGCGCGGTTCCTTTCCTGGCTCCGTGGGAAGAGGTTTTCGAGGACAAGGCGTCGATCAACCACGGCATGTTCGACGTCTGGAAGCTGCGCGGCAAGAGCGTCTACCGGCCGGTAGAGCAGCCGCAGGACGCCGACTTCCACGTGCTCTTCTCGGGCTGGCGCGAATGCACGCGCACCCCGCAGGGCAAGCGCTTTGCGCAGCAGCAGATGGACCTGGCCCGCGAGCACGGCAAGAAGATCCTCATCTGGTGCGAGGACGACCTGACCGAAAGGATCGACTGGCCGGCCCACGCCCTGGTCTTTCGCCACGCCATCTCGCGCAGCACGCGGCACCCCAGCGAAGTCCCGCCGCCCCTGCACCACCGCGACATCCAGACCGAAGGCGCGGACTACCTGGAGGGCCTGCGCAGCGACGACTCCATCAGCTTCTGCGGCCACGCGCCGCCGCTGAAGACGCCCTGGGGCAAGCAGCGGATCAAGGACACCGTCAAGCTGGCCCTCTACGCCTCGCAGCTGGCGAACTCCGACCGGCTGGGCCAGGT
>JAFECZ010000331.1 GCA_018241905.1 Pseudomonadota bacterium | reverse complement strand
TGCCCACGGTGGGCGGCGGGGCCAGCGAGTTCACGAAGCAGTTGGGCACCAACCTGACGGCCAGCGTGGCCAGGACGGTGATCAGCCACGGCATCAACGGCGGCAACCTGGAGGATGCGCTGAGGGATGGTCTGTTGAGTGCCTTCCTGGATACGGCGGCGGCGCAGACGGCCGATGCCATCGGCACCTTGAGCTACGGAGATGGCGCCGTGTTCAACAGCTTCACTAATAAGGTGGCGCATGCCTTGGCTGGATGTGCAGTTGGTGCGGCCCGCACTGGCAACGGCGGGGGCTGTGGCGCTGGGGCAATCG
This sequence comes from Pseudomonadota bacterium, assembly GCA_018241905.1. Classification (GTDB taxonomy): domain Bacteria; phylum Pseudomonadota; class Gammaproteobacteria; order Burkholderiales; family Burkholderiaceae_C; genus Variovorax. The sequence goes on along the minus strand of JAFECZ010000331.1, from coordinate 5,768 downwards.
GCGCGACGTTGGGTGAAATCACCGGCGAGCAATTTGGCACCGACGAGAACGGCATCCCGAAGCCCGAAGCGGCGCAATTGGCCAACATGCTCGGCTCAATCGGCGTGGCGCTGGCCGGCGGCGACGCAGAGCAAATCGCCGTCGGTGGCGAGGCAGCAGCCAATGCGGCAGTCAACAACGCGATCAAGCACTACGTGGATCGCGCGCTCGACCAGCTCAACAAGGGGTTGGGTAAGGCGCTGGACAAGCTGGAAATCGACCAACTGGTTCAGAAGCAGCAGCTGATTCGCGACTACCTGGACGGTGTTGCCGCCCGGGGCGGCTTCACCGATGCGGAGATCGCTGCGCTGGGGGTGATCTACGCGGCCAACGAGGCGCTATTCCCTACCAGCCTGCTGGATGTGATCCCCGGGGGTAAGGGTGTCGGCAAAGCCGGGGCCTTGATCAAGGCCGGGGCGAAGGTGGAGGATGCGGCAAAGGCCGCGAGGGCAGAAGCGCGCGCCATGCTCGGAGCTAATGGCGCAAAGGGGGGAGTGGGTGCCGCAGGAGAGTTGACCGGAACGCGCACGCCGATAAATCTGGCTGACGATGCGGCAACGATACGTTCGCTGACTCGTGAAAATGAGAGTGCGACGACGCTTGCCAACAGCGGCTACAAGGTGCAACAGAATCCTCCAACGTTGCCGAATGGGAAAAATCCTGACTACATTGTGAATGGGCAAGTGTTTGATAACTATGCGCCCTCTACAAGCAGTGTGCGAAATGCTGCGTCGGAGATACAAGGCAAAGTTGCCAAAGGACAGACCGAAAATGTAGTCGTCAATTTGGCGGATACGACAATTACGCCTGCTCAGTTGCAAGCGCAACTTACCAGCTATCCAATCCCTGGGCTTAAGCAAGTAGTTGTTATCGACCAAGTTGGCAAGGTTGTTGTTATTAAGATGCCGAACTAATATGTCAGTTGATCTATTTTGCTATTCGTCGTTGCCCGTAGTGCATGTGGCAAAGGTGCTTGATTCGTTGGTTGCCCAGCATCCTGGCCTCTTCTATTCCAGAGCCTCTGCCTACCAAACTCGATTCATCGTTTACGAAGTGTCTGAGGCCGACGAAGTTCAAAAAGAGATTGCTCTTGAGCATGGTCTTGTTGCAGCTTCTGAATTCATGATCAGTCTTAACGATAAAGGCTCGTCAAACTTGGTTCAGACAGTGTTGGTGCTTGTAAGGGCTGCGCTTGGCACTGAGAACGTAATCATCATGTCCGATGGTGCGTTGCGACCGTGACTGTGCATAGTTCGGCAGAAGCAAAGCCAGGCGCTATGCGCAGAGCATCGATTGCAGGCCAGGCCGGGCATCGAGCCCGTCCCGCCCTGGCAGGGCTAGCAGGGTAACTTTGCTGCGCAAAATTAACATAACGGTCTGGGCGACACGCTGTACTACGATCCAACAACAAACACGTCGCCGCAAAACTAAAGATGGTGCGCCAAAGACTATGTTTAAACCTGGGGCCGGTATGGCGTATTGGAACAAGTAGTGATGGAACAAGATCGCATTTGCTGCCCTTGCTGCGGGAACGCGCCTCTGCGAAGTAGTGCGGACTACGAGATTTGCAAGGTATGTGGGTGGGAAGACGATCCAATCCAGTTCAATGATCCCGCCTTTGCAGGTGGCGCAAATCAATTGAGCTTGATCGAGGCGAGGTCGTATTGAAGGGAGCGGACGTTGTTCATAGGGATGACAATGCAGCCGAATTCAAGTTCCTTACCAGCCCCTGATCAGGTTGGTGAGTTCATACGAAATAGCTTCGAGCACATCGAAGGCTCTCAGAGCGGATCATTTACGGGCTTTTGGTGGGGGAGTAGCTCTGTTTTTCGTGATCGACCCTACGAATGGCGAAAAGAGCTATGCCTCCAAATGATCGAGCGCATGCTCCGCGAAGATCGATGCGGCCTGTCAACCCCGTCCAATGATCTCGGCGAAATCGACGCACCGCGTGGTTACTGGGATGCCCCGGTCGATCAGATCATGCAAACGCTTCGCGAACATTGGACTCAATACGAAGGCGTCCCCGTTACCCGTCAAACACCGGATGGGTTTGACGACTTCTATTTCTTGGGGGTCATACCCGCGTTGCTCTGGCCGCCCTACGACGACTTGGGATGTGAGTAGCGCCGATACAGCCTGACGGCCAACGCGGGTGACCATAGCAATGCTTGGCATGCAGATGGGGATGAGAGCCGCAAATGCCAACGCGACGCCGAAGCTGCCAGGCCATCCTCAACCAACTGCTCGCCCCTTCCGCGGCTGGAACGCGCGCGCATCCTCAATGCTTGCGCGCATCCACGGTGTTGGATAGGGCTCCTCAGGCCTCGGCCGTGGCCACCGCGCCGCGCACCGGAATGCCCATGGCCTCCAGCGTCTGCGAGATGGCGTCCACCGCGCCGGGAATGCCGGCATCGCCGAAGTGGCCCATGCAACCCACGCGGAAGGTCTCCATCTGCGTGAGCTTGCCGGGGTAGAGGATGTAGCCGCGCTTCTTCACCTCGGCGTAGAAGCGCTTGAACTCGTAGTTCGGATGGTCGGGCGCGTGGAAGGTCACGATGATCGGCGCCTGGATCTCCGGCGCCAGGAATGAACGCACGCCAATGGCGGCCAGGCCCGACACCAGCGCCTCGCAGTTGCGCGCGTAACGGGCACCGCGCGCGGGCAGGCCGCCCTCTTCCAGGTATTGATCGATGGCCTCGTCCAGCGCGGCCAGCACGTGGGTGGGCGGCGTGAAGCGCCACTGCGTGGTCTTCTGCATGTAGACCCACTGGTCGTACAGGTCCAGCGCCAGCGAGGGGCTGTTGCCTTCGCACTTCTCGAGCACGCTGCGGCGGATGATGACGAAGCCCATGCCGGGCACGCCCTCCAGGCACTTGCCCGACGCGGCGATCACCGCGTCGAAGGGCGTGCGGGCGGCGTCGATGGGCAGGGCGCCGAAGGAGCTCATGGCGTCCACGATCAGCCCGCGGCCATGCCTGGCCGCCACCTGCGCGATCTCATGCAGCGGGTTCAGCACGCCGGCGCCGGTCTCGCAATGCACCATCGCCACATGGGTGATGCTGGGGTCCGCGGCCAGCGCACGGTCGACGTCCGCAGGCAAGACCTGCTGGTCTTCGGTGTAGTCGATGGTGGTGACCTTGCGCCCCAGCACGCGGCAGATGCGCGCCAGGCGCTGGCAGTAGGCGCCGTTGCTGGGCACCAGCACATGGCCTCCTTTGTCGCCATGCGGCACCAGCGTGCCCACGGCGGCTTCCACCGAGAAGGTGCCGCTGCCCTGCATGGGCACGCACTCGTGCGTGGTGGCGGCGTTGGCAACGGCCAGCAGGCGCTGGCGCACGCGGGTGGTGATCTGGTTGAAGTCGCCGTCCCACGATCCCCAGTCGCGCAGCATCGCCTGGCGCGTGCGGTCCGACGTGGTCAGGGGGCCGGGGGTGAGCAGGATGGGCGGGTTCGGGGTGTGGCTCATGAAAAGGTCTCCGGGTCGGGTGGCGTGGTTCGGAAAAAAAGATCAGGTGCGGGCCAGCGTGCGCCAGGCCTGGGTGCGCGCCAGCAGCACGCGGGTGAGCACGGCGTACGCGATGCACACCGTGATGGAAGTGAGCACGATCAGCGTGGCCAGGGCGGCGGCCGGGCCGATGTCGCCCGAGTCGTCCAGCTGCATGATCGCGACGGAGGCCAGGATGGTCTCGGGCGTGTACAGGAAGATGGCGCACGACAGGCTGGCCATCGACACCACGAAGAAGTAGCGCCCGATGTCCAGGATGGCCGGCAGGCACACCGGCAGCGTGACACGGAAGAAGGTCTTGAACAGCGGCACCTTAAGCGAGGCGGACACGGCTTCGAATTCGTTGTCGATCTGCTTGAGCGCGGTGATGGCCGTAAGGTGGCTCGAGGTGTAGTAGTGCACCACCATCGAGATGATCAGGATCGCCATCGTCTGGTACATGAAGTTCAGCGGATTGGCCGGGTGGTTGAAGAACATCACGTAGCCCAGGCCCAGCACCAGGCCGGGCACGGCCATCGACAGCGTGGCCATCAGGTGCATGGTGCGACCCAGCATGCCGAGATTGCGGATCTTCTCGATGAGGTAGGCGCCGACGAACACGATCAGCGAGCCGGCGATCGCGGTGGCAAAGGCCACCATCAGGCTGTTGGTGTAGGCCTGGGACATCTCGCTTTCCAGCAGCACGAAGTAGTAGTGCTTGAGCGTGAAGCTCAGGTCGTAGGGCCACAGCGAGATCACCGAGGTGAAGATTGCCATGCCCACGGTGGCCAGCAGCAAGCCGCAGACGACCACGCAGAACAGGGTGAGCAGCGAATCGGCGACGCGGCGCTGCGGCGGAAAGTAGGGCACCGAGCGCGCGCTGAGCTGCGCCTTGATCTTGCGGCGCACCACGTAGTCGATGCAGAAGGACACGACCGACGGCAGCAGCAGCAGCAGCCCGACGACCGCGCCCACGGCGAAGTTGTGCTGCCCCACCACCTGCTTGAACACGTCGACCGACAGCACGTTGAAGTTGCCGCCGATGACCTTGGGTGCGCCGAAGTCGCTCACCGCGTAGGTGAACACCACGGTGGCGGCGCTGATGAGGCCGTACTTGCACGACGGCAGCGTGATGGTCAGGAACTGGCGCCGGGGCGAGGTGCGCAGCGCGGTGGCCGCCTCGTACAGCCGCCCGTCGGCCAGCGCCAGCGAGGTGGTCAGGATCATCAGCGCATGCGGGAAGGTGTTGTAGACCTCCGAGATGATGATGCCGATAGGGCCGTACACCGAGTGGCTGCCCAGCAGGAACTTGAGCACCCCCTGGTTGCCGAACCACTGCACGAAGGAAATGGCCGACAGCAGCGAAGGCGCCAGCAGCGGAATGAGCGCGATCAGGCGGAATGTGGCCTTGAGCGGCGTCGGGATCCGGCTGCGCGTGAGCGCATAGGCAAAGCCGAAGGCCAGCGGCACCGAAATGCTCACCACCGCGGCCGACACCCACAGCGAGTTCCACACTGAACGCAGCAGGCTGGGCGTGCTGAAGTAGGCGATGAAGTGCGTCAGGCCGACGAAGCGGCCCTGCTTGTCCTGCACCGCGTGGACAAGAATGGTCAGCAGCGGCGCGGCCAGGAACAGCACCAGCATGGCCAGCACCGCAAGCAGTACCAGGCGGGCAACGATTTCGTCGCGGCTCCAGCGCATGCGCGCAGGCGTGGCGGCGGCCGGCATCGCGGGCATGGGGCGGGCAAGGGTGTTCATGCTTGCACGGCGCGCGCGGCAAAGGCGCGGATTCGGTTGGCACGCAGCGCGATGTCGATGGTGTTGCCCTCGCGGATGTCCAGGTCGTGCAACTGGTTCAGCGAGAAGTGCAGGCCCAGCGTCTGGCCGCGCAGCGCATCGGCCGTGACCTCGGCAATGCACAGGCCGCCCAGGAACTCGACCCGCGTCACCCGCGCCTTCAGGCGGTTGGCGGTGCTTTCGTCCAGGTTCTCCACGGCGCGGTCTTCGGGGCGCAGGTACAGGTTGACCGCCTCGCCCGGCGCAAAGGCCGCGCTGCAGGCGTCGCACTGCAGCTCCATGTCGCCCACGCGGAAACGCTGGTTGCCCAGCGCCACAGACTGCAGCACGTTCACCTTGCCCACGAAGTCCGCCACGAAGGGGGTGGCGGGCCGCTCGTACACCTCCAGCGGCGTGCCCACCTGCTCGATCACGCCGTGGTTCATCACCACGATGCGGTCGGCCA
>JAFECZ010000330.1 GCA_018241905.1 Pseudomonadota bacterium | reverse complement strand
TCGTAGTGCAGCTCGCAATCGGTCACCGACGCGCGGTGGATCTTGGACTTCAGCAAGGTACAGAACATGGGAACGGTCCTCGAGGATGTGGAAATCGGGCGGGTCAATCGCCGCCGGCGGGCGAGAGCAGGGTCGGCGCCGCGCCGTGCGCAAGCTTGGGGTGGTCGAGCCGGTAGTGCAGGCCTCGGCTCTCCAGGCGCGAGCGCGCCGACTGGACGATGAGCTGGGCGGTCTGCACCAGGTTGCGCAGCTCGATCAGATGGCGCGTCACCTTCGAGCCGGCATGCAGCGCCTCGGTCTCGCGCCGCAGTCGCGCAATGCGGTGCGCCGCGCTGTCCAGTTGCTCGCCTGAGCGGACGATGCCCACGCAGCTCCACATGAGGCGCCGCAAGTCGGCCAGGCGGCTGTCGATCTCGCGCGCATCGGCCGCTTGCGCCGAATGCGCCCGCCAGGGCAGCACGGCGGTCGCGGCCCCGTGGCGCGTGCCCGCAATCTGCCGCGCCGCTGCGCGCGCGAACACCATGCATTCGAGCAGCGAGTTGCTCGCCAGCCGGTTGGCGCCGTGCAGCCCCGTGCATGCTGTCTCGCCGATGGCGTAGAGGCCCGCCACGTCGGTGCGGCCCTGCAGGTCGGTCACGACGCCGCCGCAGGTGTAGTGGGCGGCAGGCACCACCGGAATCGGCTCGCGCGTGATATCGATGCCATGCTGCGCACAGCGCGCCAGGATGTTCGGAAAGTGGTGATGCAGGAAATCGGCGCTCTGGTGCGAGATGTCCAGGTGCACGTGGGCGAGCCCGTGCTTCTTCATCTCCGCATCGATGGCACGTGCCACCACGTCGCGCGGCGCAAGCTCGGCGCGCGCGTCGTGCTCGGGCATGAAGCGATGGCCGCCCGCCGACGCGGGGAGCTTGAGCACACCGCCCTCCCCGCGCACTGCTTCGCTGATGAGGAAGGACTGCGCATCCGGGTGCGCCAGCGAGGTCGGGTGGAACTGGATGAACTCCATGTTCGACACCCGGCAGCCGGCGCGCCACGCGGCTGCAATGCCGTCGCCGGTGGCAGTGGCCGGGTTGGTCGTGTGCAGGTAGACCTGGCCCGCGCCGCCGGTGGCGAGCACGGTGTGCGGCGCGGCGAAGGCCAGCACCTCGCCGCTGGCTTCATCCAGCGCGTACACGCCGGCGCAGGCCGGCGCGCCCTGCACTGCGCCGCTGCCGGGAATGAGATCGACCAGCGCGTGGTGCTCGAAGAAATGGATGTTGGGCGTGCGCCGCGCCACCTCGATGAGCGTGCGCTGCACCGCCGCGCCGGTGGCATCGGCCGCATGCACGATTCGGCGCTGGCTGTGGCCGCCCTCGCGGGTCAGGTGCAGTTCGCCGCCTTCGAGCGAGAAAGGCACGCCCAGTTCTCGCAGCCACGCAATGCACGCCGGCGCGCCTTCGACCACCAGGCGCGTGGCCGGCAAGTCGCACAGGCCCGCGCCGGCCACCAGCGTGTCGTCGACGTGGGCATCGATGCTGTCGCCTGCATCCAGCACGGCGGCGATACCGCCCTGGGCCCACTGGCTCGCGCCGTCGGCCACGCTCTTCTTGGTGAGCACCGCGACGCGATGCGTTGGCGCCAGATGCAAGGCGGTGGTCAGGCCGGCAAGGCCGCTGCCGACCACCAGAACGTCGAATGCGAGCGATGCCATCAGGCCACCCCGATGCCCGGCGCGATGCCTGCGGCCGAACGGCCGTCCTTCAGCGCCGCGGTGAAGTCGAGCATGCGCGCAATCGGCAGGCGGGCGCGCTCGCCGGTGGCGGGGTCGACGTGCACCTCGTTCGCGCCGGTCTCCAGCACGCGCACCACGCCTGCCAGGTCGTTCATCGCCATCCAGGGGCAATGCGCGCAGCTCTTGCAGGTGGCGCCGTTGCCGGCAGTGGGTGCCTCGATGAAGGTCTTGCCGGGGTTGAGCGTGCGCAGCTTGTGCAGCAGGCCCGTATCGGTGGCGACGATGAATTCGCGCGCATCCATCTGCCTGGCTGCATTCAGGATGCCGGCCGTGGACCCCACCGCATCGGCCAGCGCGATCACGTCAGCGGGCGACTCGGGGTGCACGAGCACCTTGGCATCCGGGTGCTGCTCCTTGAGCAGCTCCAGCTCCAGGCCCTTGAACTCGTCGTGCACGATGCACGCGCCTTCCCAGCTCAGCAGGTCGGCGCCGGTCTCGCGGCGGATGTAGTCGCCCAGGTGGCGGTCGGGCGCCCACAGGATCTTCTTGCCCTGGGCGGTGAGCGCGCGCACCACGTCCAGCGCGCAGCCCGACGTGACCATCCAGTCGGCGCGTGCCTTCACGGCGGCGCTGGTGTTGGCGTAGACGAGCACGGTGCGGTCCGGATGCTGGTCGCAGAAGGCGCTGAATTCCTCGGCGGGGCAGCCCAGGTCGAGCGAGCAGGTGGCGTCCAGGTCGGGCATGAGCACGCGCTTGTCGGGCGAGAGGATCTTGGCCGACTCGCCCATGAAGCGAACGCCCGCCACCACCAGCGTGCGCGCCGCATGGTCGCGGCCGAAGCGCGCCATCTCCAGCGAATCGGCGACCAGGCCGCCGGTTTCCTCGGCCAGGTCCTGCAGGTCGGGGTGCACGTAGTAGTGCGCCACCAGCACCGCCTGCTGCTCGCGCAGCAGCTGGCGGATGCGGTCCTTGAGCGCGCCGCGTTCGGCACGCGACGGTTCCGCCGGCACACGCGCCCACGCATGGCGCGTGCTGCATGCGGCTGCAACGCCGCCGCCCGGCACCAAGGACACGGGCTGCTCGAAGTCGATGCTGACCATCTCGCTCATCGCTCAGACTCCCTCGAAGCGCATCGAGAAATCGATCGCCTTCACGTCCTTGGTGAGCGCACCCACCGAAATGCGGTCGACGCCGGTTTCGGCCAGGGCGCGAACCGACTCGAGCGTGACGCCGCCCGAGATCTCGAGAATGGCGCGCCCGTCGCCGGCCGCATCGTTGATGCGCACCGCCTCGCGCAGCATGGGCAGGTCCATGTTGTCCAGCAGCACCATGCGCGCGCCGTTGGCGAGCGCTTCTTGCAGCTGTGCCAGCGTCTCGACCTCGATCTCGATGAATTGGGCCTCGCCCCCGGTGCGGTTGGCCGCCCGCAGGGCCTGCGCCACGCCGCCGGCTGCGGCGATGTGGTTTTCCTTGATCAGGATCGCGTCGTACAGGCCGATGCGGTGGTTGGTGCCGCCGCCGACGCGCACCGCGTACTTCTGCGCCAGGCGCAGGCCCGGCAGCGTCTTGCGCGTGTCGACGATGTGGGCGCGCGTGCCCTTGACGGCATCCACGTAGGTGGCGGTGCGGGTCGCCACGGCGCTGAGCAGCTGGAGAAAGTTGAGCGCCGTGCGCTCACCCGTGAGCAGCGCCTGCGCCCGGCCTTGCAGCTCGAGCACGACGTCGCCGGCCTTGCAGCGCTCGCCCTCGCCGCGCAGCCAGCGGATGCTGGCCTTGGGGTCGAGCCGGCTGATCACCGCCTCGACCCAGGGCGCGCCGCACAGCGTGGCGTCTTCGCGCAACAGCACCCGTGCATGGGCCCTCGCATCGGCCGGCACCAGCGCCGCGGTGAGGTCGCCGCCGCCGGCATCCTCTTGCAGCGCGCGCTGCGCATCCTGCTTGGCAAGGTCGGGAATGTTGATCGAGGGGGAGGAGAAAGAGAGGGGGGCGGAAAGGCTGGACATCGAAACTGAGCGGGAGCCGGGAAGCCGCGCGCGCCCGTGGGCACGCGGGCAAAAAAAATTTCGCGGACTCTAGTCGCTCTGCGATGCCGGCACAAGGACCGTTTAGTTATTTGCGTTATTCGCAAATTCGAGAAACCGATTTCTCTTCCTGCGCAACCGTTTTCTTGTCGTCAACGGCCCGCAGATCGAAGGAAATCCGGCCCCGCTGCCGAGAAAAGATTAATTCAGGGCCGCGAAGCGACGGCGCCGATTCGACAAGGTTGCACCGGGTGGCGCACCCTTGTTCATCAGTCGACCTTCGCGCCCGACGCCTTGACCAGCCTGCCCCAGCGCGGAGTGTCCTCGCGCACGAGTTTGGCGAACTGCATCCGTCAATCATCTGATCACTATATTGACCATTTATTCATCAAATGAGTAGTATATTGACCATATGAGCAGCGAAATAGCCTCCATCCTCGACCGCCAGTTGCTGCTGCAACTGGGCGACCGCCTGAAGCGTCTGCGCAAGACGCAGGGGTTGAGCGCGGTGGAGATGGCCGAGCGCGTCGGAATCACCCGCAACACCTTGCGTGCCATCGAGGCAGGCGATCCGGCAACGTCCATTGGGTCTTACCTGCGCGTCATGTCCGTGCTGGGTGTCAGCGGCGAACTCGCGCTGCTGGCTTCGGACACGCTGTCCCCGGCCTCGGCAGGGTCCGCAGCGGCGCGCTCGCGACGTGCCGCCCCCTTGGTGGAGATCCGCGTATCGGCCGACGAAAGCAGGCACCGCCTGCAAGACCTCCAGAGCATGGTCCTGCATGAGGAGGCAGTCCGCCGCATCAAGGCCGACCCCAAGCTACGAGATTCCGCCAGGAACACCGCCCAGCGCTGGATCGAATCCGGCGACCCGCGGTCGGCAGGCCTGTGGCGAGAGTGGCTCGCGATCCTCGAGGCCGGCGCATGGAAAAAGGCGCTGGGCCGCAACAGGCATGCGCAGCAACTCAGGCAGGCCTCACCCCTCGTCACCGTGCTGCCGGACGATATTCGCGCGAATCTGCTGAGCCAGATCCAGGACCTCAAGCGCGGTATCGTGCTGACGACCGATCCATCGAACAGCCCGCAAGACAAATGACGCGCGACGAACTGGAGCACATCATCCGGGCGAGTGCGGACATCACTGGCCAGTACGAATTCATCATCGTTGGCAGCCAGTCGATCCTGGGCGCCATACCTCATCCCGAAGAAGTCTTCACCGTCTCGATGGAGGCGGACATTTACCCGAAGGATGCCCCGCATCTGTCCGACAAGATCGATGGCGCCATCGGAGAAGGCTCGCAATTCCACGACACCTACGGCTACTACGCGCAGGGCGTCGACCCGAGCACGGCGGTCCTTCCTGCGGACTGGCAAAGCCGGGTCCACAAAATCCAGAGCGGGGCCACCGACCTGCGCATCGGCTATTGCCTGGACGTCGTCGATCTCTTCCTGTCCAAGGCGGTCGCGAATCGCGAAAAGGATCGTGAGTTCTGCATGGCGCTCATGAAGTACCGCTACGTTACGCCAGGCTCAGCACTCGCATTGACACCGACGATGCCGCTCGAGCAGGCCGTGCAACGCGCGCTGCGAGCCCGCATTCGCCGGTGGACAAAGGCACTACGGGATGCCGGCCATGACATCGCGGCCGAGTGAATGCGCAACACACGGCGCACTCCAAGCTACCGCGACTTCTTCACCCCCACCGTATAACTCCCCGTCGCCTGCGCATTCTTGTGCCGCACGCTCAGCCAGTAGGACCCCGGCTGCAGCTTTCGCACGATGCGCGCATTCAATCCCTGCCCGCGGTCGTCGTCCCAGGCCAGCACCGCGCCGGCGTCGTTTGGCCCATGGAGCGTGAGCACCGTGTCGCTCGGCCCCTCGGTGGTCATGATGTAGCTCGCGGCCGCGGGCACGTCGAAGTGGTAGGTGTCCACCTCGCCCGCGGTCGACAGGTCGGCGCTGGTGCGCGCGCCGCCCACCGCGAGCTCCACGGTGCCCGCCGATGCCATCGGGTACTGCTTGCGCATGAACTCGATGTCCGCCGGCGAGAAGTCGGTGTTCCAGCCCACGGCATACGAGCCCACGGTCAGCGAATCCGGTATGGCGTACTCCATGATCGAGCTCGGGTCGAAGGCGGTGTGGTTGGTGCCGTCTTCCGAGTAGAGCTGGAAGATGTTGAAGTCCACGTCCGCCTTGCTCCAGCCCTGCTGCGCGTAGTAGGCGTAGACCTTGTCCTTGTCCCAGGGGATCTGGCCCTGGGCGGCCGGGTTCTGGTGCTCGTGGATCATGCCCAGCGCATGGCCGAACTCGTGGCGCACGACGCGCTGGTATTCGCGCAGCGCCGTGCTCGGCTCCAGCCA
>JAFECZ010000032.1 GCA_018241905.1 Pseudomonadota bacterium | reverse complement strand
GGCGAAAGCTTCAGGCAGGTGGCCGAGCGCCTCGAGCAGGTGCACAAGGGCCTGGGCGAGATGCAGTCGCTGGCCGTGGGCGTGGGCAGCCTGCAGCGCGTTCTGACCAACGTGAAGACGCGCGGCGTATTCGGCGAAGTGCAGCTCGAGGCGCTGCTCGAGCAGGTGCTCACCGCCGAGCAGTTCGCGCGCCAGGTCGAGACCAAGCCGCGCAGCGGCCAGCGGGTGGACTTTGCGGTGCGCTTCCCGGGCCGCGGCGACGACGGTGCACCCGTCTGGCTGCCCATCGATGCCAAGTTTCCGCGCGACGACTACGAGCGCCTCATCGACGCCCACGAGCGCGCCGATGCCGCAGCCGCCGAGAGCGCGGCCAAGGCCCTGGAGGCGCGCATCCGGCTGGAGGCCAAGTCCATTGCCGAGAATTACCTGGCTGCGCCGCACACCACCGATTTCGCCATCCTCTTCCTGCCGGTCGAAAGCCTCTATGCCGAAGTACTGCGCCGCCCGGGCCTGATGGATGCCATGCAGCGCCAGCACCGGGTGACGCTGGCCGGGCCGACCACCTTGCTGGCCATGCTCAACAGCCTGCACATGGGCTTTCGCACGCTGGCGCTGGAGCAGCAGGCGTCGGAAGTGTGGAAGGTGCTGGGCGCGGTCAAGACCGAGTTCGAGCGCTACGGCGAATGGGTCTCGCGCGTGAAGGAGCAGGTGGCCAAGGCCTCCGACACCCTCGACAAGGCCGACACCCGCGCCAAGCAGATGCGCCTGGCGCTGCGCAAGGTCGAGGCATTGCCGGAGGCGCAGGCCCAGGCGCTGTTGCCCCTGGGCGATACGCAGCTTTCCCTCGACGACGACTCCACGCCATGAGCCTGCGCCTTGCCGCTGCAAAGGAGGCTCGCGCCGCCGTGCGAAGCACGGAGGCTGCCTGATGAACGCAGAACTGCTGCGCCTCATCCTCGCGCAGGTCTGCCTGCATGCGTCGATGACGGGCACGCGGCTGGCCGCGCCGCTGCTGGCCCTGCAGCAGGGCTACAGCGCGGCTGCGGTGGGGGTGCTGCTGTCGCTGTTTGCACTGACCCAGGTCTTCCTGGCGCTGCCGGCCGGGCGTTATGCGGACCGGTACGGCCTGCGGCGCCCGCTCGCCATCGCGGTGGCTGCGGCCGCTGCGGGCACGGGGCTGGCTGCGGTGTTCCCGGTCTTTCCGGTGCTGTGCCTTGCGGCGCTGCTCACGGGCGGTGCCACCGGCATCACGGTCATTGCGCTGCAGCGCCACGCGGGCCGCTCCACGCACAACCCCACCGAGCTCAAGAAGGTGTTCAGCTGGCTGGCCATCGCGCCTGCGGCGGCCAACTTCATGGGGCCGTTCTGCGCCGGCCTGCTGATCGACCATGCGGGCCGCAGCCCGGGCGACCTGCTGGGCTATCGGGCGGCCTTTGGCCTGCTTTTCCTGTTGCCGCTGATTTGCTGGTGGCTGGCCCGGGCCGCGCAAGACAGCGCAGGCGCGGCGCCCGCGCCCGCCGGTGCGAAGCTGCGCGCCTGGGACCTGATGGCCGACCCGATGTTCCGGCGCCTGCTGTTCGTGAACTGGCTGCAGTCGGCCGCGTGGGACGTGCACACCTTCGTGCTGCCCATCCTGGGCCATGAGCGCGGCCTGTCGGCCTCGGTGATCGGCTCCATCCTTGGCGCCTTTGCTGTAGCTGCGGCCGCCATCCGGGTGGTGCTGCCCATGGTGGCTTCGCGCCTGTCCGAGCGGCAGGTGATCATGGGGGCCAACGTGCTGACGGCGCTGGTTTTCGCCGCCTATCCGCTCATGCCCGGTGCCGTGACCATGGGCATGTGCTCGGTGGTGCTGGGCATTGCGCTGGGCGCGGTGCAGCCCATGGTCATGAGCATGCTGCACCAGATCACGCCGCCGGCGCGCTATGGCGAGGCGCTCGCGCTACGGGTGATGACGCTCAATGCCTCCAGCGTCGCCATGCCGATGGTGTTCGGCGCGGCCGGCGCTGCCATCGGCATTGCCGGCGTGTTCTGGCTGGTGGGCGGCGTGGTGGCGGCGGGCACGCCGGCCGTGAGCCGGCTGCAGGCGCCCCCGGGCGACGATCACAGCTTGTAGAAGCGGGCGATGGCGGCCCAGGCGTCCTGGGGCGTGTCCACGTATTCGAAGAGCTTGATGTCGTCCGGCGAGATCACGCCTTCTTCCACCAGGAAGTCGAAGTCGATCAGCCGGCGCCAGTAGTCGGAACCGAACAGCACGATGGGCACCTGGCGCGACTTGCGCGTCTGCACCAGGGTCATCACCTCGAACAGCTCGTCCAGTGTGCCGAAGCCGCCCGGAAAGGCCACCAGCGCCTTGGCCCGCATCATGAAGTGCATCTTGCGGATGGCGAAGTAGTGGAACTTGAAGCTCAGCGCCGGCGTGACGTAGGGGTTGGGCCGCTCTTCCATGGGCAGCGCGATGGCCAGGCCGACGCTCAGGCCGCCGGCCTCGTAGGCGCCGCGATTGGCTGCCTGCATGATGCCGGGACCGCCGCCGGTGCAGACGAAGAGCTTGTCCTCGGGGTCCTTGTCGTTGCTGTAGGTGGCCACCATGGCGCCGAAGGCGCGGGCCTGCTCGTAGTAGTGCGTGCCGCGGGCAAGCTTGCGCCAGCGCTCGGCTGCCGGCTGGTCGCCGGCGGCCTCGGCCTGCGCCAGCATGGCGCCGGCTTCTTCCTGGCTGCGAAAGCGCGCGCTGCCGAACACCACGATGGTGTTCTCGATGCCGTGGGCGCGCATTTCCAGGTCGGGTTTCATCAGCTCCAGCTGCATGCGCAGGCCGCGGGTCTCGCGGCGCAGGAGGAACTCGGGGTCGGCGAAAGCCAGGCGGGACGGATCGTGATCCAGGGGCAGCCCCTTGTCGGCGTGGGCTTGGAGGGTAGCCCAGGCATCTGCCAGGCGCTTGTCGTGGAGGTTGTGCGTAGCGTTGGGCATGAATGAATTCGAGAAACGGGCGGGCATTTTGCGCCTAGTCGGCGCGAGGAGTCAGGCAGGCTTGCCGTGTCGTCCTTCGCCTTGCACGAATCGGGCCGCGCCGGCGGCGCCTTCGGCTGCGACGATCGGCACGCCGTGCCGGCCTTCCTGGCGCAGCGCCTCGGCCAGGGGCTGATCCCATTGCGCATAGGCCGAGGCCCGGTCGGCCAGCATGCATTGCTGCGGAAAGGCGGCGAGTTCGCGGGCCAGCTGCTCGGCGGCGCGCCTGGCTTCGCCCTTGGGCACCACCCGGTTGACCAGGCCCATGGCGAGCGCCTCGTGCGCCGCCACCGGGCGGCCGGTGAGGATCAGGTCCAGCGCCCGCCCCATGCCGACGATGCGCGGCAGGCGCACGGTCCCGCCATCGATCAGCGGCACGCCCCAGCGCCTGCAGAACACGCCCAGTACGGCGTCCTCGTCGGCCACGCGAAGGTCGGCCAGCAGGGCCAGCTCGAGCCCGCCAGCCACGGCGTGTCCGTTGATGGCGGCGACGAGCGGCTTGGACAGCGCCATGCGCGTCGGGCCCATGGGACCGGTGCCGCCGCCTTCGGGGTCGAGTTCGTTGCGCCGGGCCGGGTCGCCCACGGCCGTCAGGTCCGCGCCGGCGCAGAACACGCCGTGCTCGCCCCACAGCACGGCCACGCGCAGGGCGGGGTCGGCCTCGAAGGCGGCAAAGGCTTGCGCAAGGGCGGCGGCCGTGGGGCCGTCCACCGCGTTTCGCTGCTTCGGACGGCTCAGGACAATGGTGCAGACCGGGCCGTCGATCTCGGTGCGCACGCTGGCGTCGGCAGAAGTAGTCATGCGTGCAGCGTACAAAAGAAAAGGGCTCCCGAGGGAGCCCTTTTTGCAGGTACGGAAGTCGCGCTGCGCTCAGACGCGCTTGCGGTATTCGCCCGTGCGGGTGTCGATTTCGATCTTGTCGCCTTGCGAGACGAACAGCGGCACCGGCACTTCGAAGCCGGTGGAGATCTTGGCGGGCTTGAGCACCTTGCCCGAGGTGTCGCCCTTGACGGCCGGCTCGGTCCAGGTGATTTCGCGCTCGACGCTGGTGGGCAGTTCGACCGAGATGGCCTTGCCTTCGTAGAACACCACTTCGACGGGCATGCCGTCTTCGAGGTAGTTCAGGGCGTCGCCCATGTTTTCGGCTTCGACTTCGTACTGGTTGTATTCGCTGTCCATGCACACGTACATGGGGTCGGCGAAGTAGGAGTAGGTGCAGTCCTTCTTCTCCAGCACGATCTGGTCGATCTTGTCGTCGGCCTTGAAGACCACTTCGGTGTTGAAGTTGGCGATCAGGCTCTTCATCTTCATGCGCACGGTGGCGCTGTTGCGGCCGCCGCGGCTGTATTCGGTCTTGAGCACGACCATCGGGTCCTTGCCGTGCATGATCACGTTGCCGGCGCGGATTTCTTGAGCGATTTTCATAAAGCGAGTCTCTGTCTGGAGGATGTGCCGCTTGGCGCATCGTCGGGACCGGCGGCTCGTTAAAGAAGCTTGCCCTGGACGCCCTTGACGTATACCCCGCGGCGGGTTCGGCGAATTACTCCAATTGGCTGGATAGGGGCCGCTCCCATGGATTGGCATGGCCCGGAATTCGCAAAGCCGCTTATTTTAGCTTTTTTGGGCGACAAAGCGCCGAAGACTCGTTACCAGGTCGGGTTGCGCCAGCAGACGGGCCAGGGCGCCTTCCGCCGCCTGCCTCCACGAGGCCAGTTCGGGTGCACCGGGCCATTGCAGCGTCGAATTGGCGAATCCGTTCCAGCCGTGATGAAAGCGGCGCAGGGACGGCGGGGCGCCCAGCCAGTCCAGGAAGGCATTGAGTTTTTCGTGATGGGCGTCGTCGTCCTGTGGATAGATCTGCCACACCAGGGGCGCGCCAGCCCATTGGGCGCGCACCACCGAGTCTTCGCCCCGGACGAAATTGAGGTCGCAAGACCACAGCAGGTGGTCGAAATCCTCCTGCGGCACGTGGGGCAGCCAATGGATGGACAACGACCCGCCGGGCTCGCCCGAAGGGCACAGGGCGCGCACCGCCGCCGCGGCCCGGCCAGAGGTGACGATGAGGCGCGTGGGTTCGGCACCCGATTTCAGCTGCGCCAGCAGCGAACCCAGGGCAGGCGGCTCGTAGCTGAACAGCGAGACAAGGCGTTCGCCATGCCACTCGATGCCCTGGCTGGCGAGCCAGCTCTTTCGGTCGAAGGCGGCGCGGCGTGCCATCAGGTCGCTTTCCCGCAGCAGGCCGCCGGTGGCCGCCGTGAAACCCGGGTAGTAGAAGTATTTGGTCAGCCCCGAGCCGGGGCCGCGGAACACGGGCGAGGGCAGGCCGTGCAGGCGCTCCACATAGGGTTCGGCCGAGAGATATTCGAGGTTGATCCAGCACCGTTTGCGCCCGTCCCGCGCCATCGCGGTGGCAAACTGCTCGACCACGGCCGGTGCGGGGTCGCAGCCGAAGGCCTCGACCAGGACGTCGGGCGCTGTATCGAAGCAAAGGTTCTCCAGGGCGATCGGCGCCTCGTTCCAGGCCAGCACGTCGACACCGGGGCAACCCTGCGGCGCCATCCAGGCCAGCGCGCTGGCGTCGTCGATCCACAGCCGAACCCGGTCGCCCTCGCTTGCCAGTGCGCGGGCCAGGCGCCAGCACACGCCCAGGTCTCCATGGTTGTCGATGACCTTGCAGAAGATGTCCCAGCGCATGGCGGCGTGAATGCAAAAGAAAAGAAGAAGGCCCCCGCGGCCGAGGCTGCGGGGCCTTGCGATTGTCCACGCCCGCCGGGCTTGGGCCGGCCGGGTGGTGTCTCCATCGTCTTGTGCCGAGGGGGCGGATCATCGGCGAAGGCCGGGCCTTTTCAGGTGCGGGAACTCCCGGACGGTCGCGCGCATGACAATGGCGGCATGTCAGATGAAGTGCATTCGGAACAACTGCTCGCCGAAGTGGCGGCACTGCCCTCGCTGCCGGGCGTCTACCGCTATTTCGATGCGGCCGACGGCGTGCTGTACGTGGGCAAGGCACGCAACCTCAAGAAGCGCGTGTCGAGCTATTTCCAGAAGAACCATGGCGGCACGCGCATCGGCCACATGGTCAGCAAGATCGTGCGCATGGAAACGACGGTGGTGCGCACCGAGGCCGAGGCGCTGCTGCTCGAGAACAATCTCATCAAGACGCTCAAGCCCAAGTACAACATCCTGTTCCGGGACGACAAGAGCTACCCGTACCTGAAGATCGCCTCGCACGACTTTCCCCGCATGGCCTACTACCGCGGCTCGGTCGATCGCAGGCACCGCTACTTCGGGCCATACCCCAGCGCATGGGCGGTGAAGGAGTCCATTCAGCTGCTGCAGAAGGTGTTCCGCATCCGCACCTGCGAGGACACCGTCTACAGCAACCGAACGCGCCCCTGCCTGCTCTACCAGATCAAGCGATGCAGCGGGCCCTGCGTGGGCCTGGTGAGCAAGGAGGAGTACGCGCAGGACATCGCCAATGCCGAAGCCTTCCTGCTCGGCGATTCGCAGCTGGTGCTCAAGCAACTGGAGTCGCGCATGACCGCGCACGCCGAGAAGCTCGAGTTCGAGCAGGCGGCGGAGCTGCGCAACAAGATCTCGGCCCTGTCGCGCGTGCTGCACCAGCAGGCAGTGGAAAGCACCACGTCGGACAAGGACGTGGACATCCTGGCGGTGAAGGTGCAGGGCGGCAAGGCCTGCGTGAACCTGGCCATGGTGCGCGGCGGGCGCCACCTGGGCGACCGTGCGTACTTTCCGGTGCATGTGGACGATGCGGCGCAGATGGGCGCCGACGAAGAGGATGTTCTTGCCCCCATCGAGCAGCAGGTGCTGGAAGCCTTCATCGCGCAGCACTACATCGAGGTGCCGGTGCCGCCCACGCTCGTGGTGGGCGCGCAGGTCGGGCGCGAACTGGTCGAGGCCATCACGCAGCAGGCCGGCATCCGCGTGACGGCGGTGTTCCAGCCGCGCGGCCAGCGGCGCCTGTGGATGGAGATGGCGCAGAAGAACGCCGACATCCAGCTCGCGCGGCTGCTGGCCGAGGAGGGCTCACAACAGGCCCGCACCCGCGCGCTCGTCGACTCGCTGGAAATCGCGCCGGACGACCTCGACACCTTCCGGGTCGAGTGCTTCGACATCTCGCACACCGCGGGCGAGGCCACGCAGGCATCGTGCGTGGTGTTCGAGCGCCACGCCATGCAGAACCGCGAATACCGCCGCTACAACATCGATGGCATCACGCCCGGCGACGACTATGCCGCCATGCGGCAGGTGCTGCACCGCCGCTACGGCAAGCTGGCCGAAGCGATCGCGGCCGAGTCGGATGCGCCCACGCCCGGCGATGCATCGGGCGCGCACGCCAAGCCCGGCACGTTGGGCGCGCGCATGCCCGACCTGGTGCTGGTGGATGGCGGCCGCGGGCAGGTGTCGATGGCGCGCGAGGTGTTTTCCGAACTGGGCCTGCCCCTGTCGCTGATCGTCGGCGTCGAAAAAGGGGAGGGGCGCAAGGTCGGCCTGGAGGAACTGGTGTTTGCCGACGGCCGCGAGAAGGTCTACCTGGGCCGCGACTCGGCCGCGCTGATGCTCATAGCCCAGATCCGCGACGAGGCGCACCGCTTTGCCATCACCGGCATGCGCGCTCGTCGCGCCAAGGTGCGCGTGGGCGGCAGCCAGCTGGAGGACATTCCGGGCATCGGCCCCAAGCGCCGCGCGCGTCTCTTGCAGCGCTTCGGCGGCATCCGGGGCGTGGCGGCGGCCAGCGTGGAAGACCTGGCATCGGTGGACGGCATCGCCTTCGAATTGGCCGAGGAAATCTACCGGGCATTGCACTAGGGCCTGCCCGGTACTTGCGCGGCTGCATGCCACAATCGCCCCCAATGTTCTGGACCCTGCCCACCATCATGACCTGGACGCGCATCGTCGCGATCCCATTGCTTGTTGGTGTGTTCTATCTGCCCCTGGCCGAACCGGTGCGCAATCTCATCGCCACCGTGATGTTCATCGTCTTTGCCGCCACCGACTGGCTCGACGGTTTCCTGGCCCGGCGGCTGAACCAGACTTCCGCCTTCGGCGCCTTCCTCGACCCGGTGGCCGACAAGTTCCTGGTGTGCGCCTCGCTGCTGGTGCTGGTGCACCTCCAGCGTGCCGATGTGTTCGTGGCCTTGATCATCATCGGCCGCGAGATCGCCATCTCGGCCCTGCGCGAATGGATGGCGCAGATCGGCGCCAGCAAGAGCGTGGCGGTGCACATGATCGGCAAGGTCAAGACCACGGTGCAGATGGTGGCCATTCCCTTCCTGCTGTTCAACGGCATGCTGTGGGGCGTGATCGACACCGGCCTGTGGGGGCATTGGCTGATCTGGATCTCGGCCGTGCTCACGGTCTGGTCGATGGTCTACTACCTGCAAAAGGCCATTCCCGAAATCCGGGCGCGCGCCAAATGAGCAGCGTGCCCGCAGCCCGCGCGCCGGGCTGGGTGCGGGCCATGCCGGCCGTCTTCGTTCTGATCTGGAGCACCGGCTTCATCGTTGCGCGCTATGGCATGCCGTACGCGCCCCCGCTCAAGTTCCTGGCGGTGCGCTTCGCGCTTTCCCTTCTCTGCTTCTGCGCCTGGGTGGCGCTGGCGCGCGTGGCCTGGCCGCGCAGCCGGGCGCAGTGGGGCCACCTGGCGGCGACCGGCATCCTGATGCAGGCGGGCTACCTGGGCGGCGTGTGGGCGGCCGTGCGTGCGGGCATGGGCTCGGGGCTGGTGGCGCTGCTGGTGGGCATCCAGCCTGTGCTGACGGCGGTCTGGCTGTCCCTGACCGGCGGCCGCGTGTCTTCGCGCCAGTGGCTTGGACTGGTGCTGGGCTTCGCCGGCCTGGTGCTGGTGGTGTCGCGAAAGTTCGGCGAAGGCGCCGAGGTCAGCCTGGAGACGATGAGCCTGGCGTTGATGGCGCTGATTGCCATCACGGCCGGAACGCTCTACCAGAAGCGCTTTGTCGCGCCCAGCGACGTGCGCAGCGCCAGTGCCGTGCAGATGATGGCGGCGCTGGTGGTGACGCTGCCTTTCGCCCTGCTGGAGCCGGCGGCCATCGAGTGGAACGCGCATTCGATGGGCGCCATGGCGTGGTCGGTGCTGGCGCTGTCGCTGGGCGGCAGCTCGCTGCTGTACATGCTGATCCAGCGCGGCACGGCAACGGCCGTGACGAGCCTGCTCTACCTGGTTCCGCCCGCCACGGCGCTGATGGCCTGGCTGCTGTTTCGCGAGCCGATCACGGCCGCCACGGTGCTGGGCACGGCGCTTACCGCGGTGGGCGTGAGCCTGGTCGTTCGCGCGGGGCGCTGACGGCTGCGGCCGCGGGCTTCCAGGGCTCGCCCCGAAACTGCTCGGACAGGTGGTCTGCCAGCAGGCGCACGCGGCGCGGCGTCTTGGGCCGCCAAGGTGCCACCCAGTGGATGTCGGCATCGGGCATGGCGTAGTGCGGCAGCACGCGCACCAGCTCGCCCGATGCCAGTTGCGGCGCGATGTCCCACAGGCTGCGCAGCATGACGCCGTGCCCGGCCAGGCACCAGTCGCGCACCATCTCGCCCGAGTTGCTCGACAGGGGGCCTTGCACGCGCACGCGGGCGGTGCTGCCGTCTCGCGCATGCTGCAGCGTCCACAGGGCAAATTCCTGGCGGCCGGTCTCGCCGTTCTCGCGTGCCACCAGGCAGTCGTGCGAAGCCAGCGCTTCTATCGAGGCGGGCGAACCGCGCCGCGCGAGATAGTCCGGCGAGGCCACGAGTACGCGCTGGTTGCGCGCGATGCGGCGCGACGTCCAGTCGGCAGCGCGCCGCCGCTGCACCTCCCAGAGCCACACGGCGCCGTCGAAGCCTTCCGCGCCCAGGTCGGGCAGCCGCTCGGTCAGTTGCAGCTCGATGCGCAGGGCCGGGTGCCGGGCCTGGAAGGCCGCCAGCGCCGGGCCGAGCCAGCGCCGGCCGAAGCCGAAGGTGGCGGCCAGGCGGATCGGGCCGCGCAGCTCGTTTTGCCGCTCGCCCAGTTCATTCTCCAGCGCGGTGAATCCGTCGAGCAGTGTCCTGGCATGCCGGCAGACGGCTTCGCCCTCGGCAGTGACGCTGAGCCGTCGCGTGGTGCGCTCGAACAGGCGCTGGCCGAGGCGCGACTCCAGCGCGCCGAGCCGCTTGGTCACCACCGACGGAACCACCTGCAGCAACTCGGCTGCGCCTGCGAGGCTGCCGTTCTCGCGAATGGCCATCACCAATTCGAGGTCCGAGCGTTCGAGGGAATTCATTCCATTTGGGAAAGTATGAATTGGCTCATTGTTGCTTGATGCTCGCAGGTGCGCAACGCACAATCGCCGCGTGAGCACATCTCCCGCCTCATTCCTCGACTTTGCGCGCTTCGACATCGAGCGCAACGGCGTGCGTATTCATGGCCGTGTCGGCGGGCGCGGCGCGCCGTTGCTCCTGCTGCACGGCCATCCGCAGACCCACCTGATCTGGCACCGCGTCGCGCCCGCGCTGGCCGAGCGCTTTACCCTGGTGG
Organism: Pseudomonadota bacterium; assembly: GCA_018241905.1. GTDB lineage: Bacteria > Pseudomonadota > Gammaproteobacteria > Burkholderiales > Burkholderiaceae_C > Variovorax. Next base: position 9,787 of record JAFECZ010000032.1, on the reverse strand, counting down.
CGCCGGACCTGCGCGGCTATGGCGATTCGGGTCGCCCGCCGGCCGATGCCGCGCATGCCAATCACAGCAAACGCGAGATGGCGCTCGATGCCCTGGCGGCCATGCGGCACCACGGCTTCGAGCGCTTCGGCATCCTGGCGCACGACCGGGGCGCACGCGTGGCGCATCGCCTGGCTGCGGATCATTGCGCGGCGGTGGACCGGATGCTGCTGCTGGACATTGCCCCGACACTTGGCATGTACGAGCACACCAGCGAGGCCTTTGCGCGCGCCTACTGGCACTGGTTCTTCCTGGTCCAGCCGCCGCCGCTGCCCGAGGCGCTGATTGCATCCGACCCGGTGCGCTACATCCGCAGCGTGATGGGCGGGCGGCACGCGGGCCTGGCACCGTTTGCGCCCGAGGTGCTGGCAGAGTACGAGCGCTGCGCCGCCGTGGCCGGCACCGCGGAATCGATCTGCGAGGACTACCGCGCCTCGGCCGGCATCGACCTCGATCACGACCGCGCGGACATCGCCGCCGGTGCGCTCCTGCCGATGCCGCTTCGCGTGCTGTGGGGCGCGCACGGCGCCGTGGGCCGCTGCTTCGACGTGCTGGCGCCGTGGCGCGAGCGCGCAAACCAGGTCGAGGGCCGTGCGCTGCCCTGCGGCCACTATGTTCCCGAAGAGGCGCCGGGCGAACTGCTCGCCGAAGCGCTCCAATTCTTTGCACCCCTTAATTCACCATCGGAAGGATCGAGACCATGAGCACCCGCAAGATCGCAGTCATCGCCGGCGACGGCATCGGCAAGGAGACCATGCCCGAGGGACTGCGCGTGATGGACGCGGCAGCGCGCAAGTTCGGCATCGACCTGCACTTCGATCACTTCGACTTCTCGAGCTGGGACTACTACGAAAAGCACGGCCAGATGATGCCGGACAACTGGAAGGACCTGATCGGCGGCCACGACGCCATCTACTTCGGCGCGGTGGGCTGGCCCGAGAAGATCGCCGACCACGTGTCGCTGTGGGGCTCGCTGCTGCTGTTTCGCCGCGAGTTCGACCAGTACGTCAACCTGCGTCCGGCGCGGCTCATGCCCGGCATCGTCGCGCCGGTGGTGCGGCGCGACGGCAGCCCGCGCCAGCCGGGTGAAATCGACATGTACATCGTGCGCGAGAACACCGAGGGCGAGTACTCCAGCATCGGTGGGCGCATGTTCCCCGGGACGCCGCGCGAGATCGTCATGCAAGAGACGGTCATGTCGCGCCACGGCGTGGACCGCGTGCTCAAGTTCGCCTTCGAACTGGCGCAGTCCCGGCCCAAGAAGCACCTGACCAGTGCCACAAAATCCAACGGCATTGCAATCACCATGCCCTACTGGGACGAGCGCGTGGCGGAAATGGCCAAGCACTACCCCGGCGTGAAGCTGGACAAGTTCCACATCGACATCCTCACCGCGCACTTCGTGCAGCGTCCCGACTTCTTCGACGTGGTGGTTGCGACCAACCTGTTCGGCGACATCCTGTCCGACCTCGGCCCGGCATGCACCGGCACCATCGGCATTGCGCCCAGCGCCAACCTCAATCCGGACCGCACCATGCCTTCGCTGTTCGAGCCGGTGCACGGCTCGGCGCCGGACATTGCCGGCAAGGGCATTGCCAACCCCATCGGGCAGATCTGGTGCGGCGCGATGATGCTGGAATTCCTGGGCCACAAGGACGCGCACGACGCCGTTCTCGCAGCCATCGAGAAGGTCCTGGCGCCCCAGAGCGGCGCACCCAAGACGCCCGATATCGGCGGAAATGCAACGACCAGCGACCTCGGTCGTGCAATTGAGCAGGCCCTTTGAGAAGGACCTCACGAAACGCATCTAGAATCGCGGCACTTGCTGGTTTACAGGTCGTTGTGCCTTATTGACACCCTGTAGACCAGTGGCTTTAATGCTTGTTGGCAGTGCGCTGCCAACGTGTCAGATCTCCTCCTCCATTGCCATTCCACACCACGCAATAGTCCAAGCGATATTGCCGCACGGATGGCTTTGCAGTTGACGAATCACTCCGACCAACTTTTTTTCGACAAGGGGCCCTTGTGAACAAAACCGAACTGATTGAGCACATCGCAAAGAACGCAGACATTTCCAAAGCAGCGGCCACCCGCGCGCTCGAGTCGACCATCGGCGCGATCCGCACCACGCTGAAAAAGGGCAACTCCGTTTCGCTCGTCGGTTTTGGTACTTTCGCAGTCGGCAAGCGGGCCGCCCGCACCGGCCGCAATCCGCGCACCGGCGCTGCGATTAAAATCAAGGCCGCCAAGATCCCGAAGTTCCGCCCCGGCAAGGCGCTGAAAGACGCCCTGAACTAAGGCAAATGTTTACGGTGGGGTGCTTAGCTCAGCTGGTAGAGCGGCGCCCTTACAAGGCGTAGGTCGGGGGTTCGAACCCCTCAGCACCCACCACCCGAAGCAAAGCAAAGGCGAACGAGTTGTTCGCCTTTTTTGTTGGGCCGCCCGCAAGGCGTCCACCTTGAGAGAGTGACAAAGCATGTTTGATTTCTTCCGCAAGTACAACAAGGTCATGATGGTGGTCTTGTTCTTGCTGGTCATCCCTTCGTTCGTGCTCTTCGGCGTGGAGCGATTCATGGATGGCAACCAGAAGGGCGAAGTGGTCGCAAAGGTCGACGGCCACGACATCACGCGCCCCGAGTGGGATGCACGTCACCGCAACGAGGTGGACCGCATCCGCCAGCAGATGCCCAACATCGACGCGGCCGTTCTCGATTCCGACATGGCGCGCTACGGCACGCTCGAGCGCATGGTGCGCGAACGCGTGCTGGTGGCCGAGGCGACCAAGTCGCACCTGTCGGTGCCGGATGAGCGCCTGGCGCGCTACTTCGCGCAGGAGCCGGGCCTGGCTTCGTTCCGCACGCCCGACGGCAAGTTCGACCGCGAACTCTTCACGCGCGCCACCGGCCAGACGCCCGAGCAGTACGAAGCGGCAGTGCGCGGCGAAATGGCCACGCAGCAGGTCATGCTCGGCGTGCATGCCGGTGCCTTCGTTTCCAAGGCGCAGGCAGATGCCACGGTAAACGCCTTCTACGAAAAACGCGAAGTGCAGATGGCGCGCTTCAAGCCGGAAGACTTTGCCTCCAAGGTCAGCGTGAGCGACGCCGAAATGGAGAGCTACTACAAGGAACACGTGGCGCAGTTCCAGGCGCCCGAGGAAGCCAGCATCCAATACGTGGTGCTGGACATGGATTCGGTCAAGAAGGGCATCTCGGTCAACGAGGCGGACCTCAAGACCTACTACGAGCAGAACAGTGCGCGCCTGGGCACGCCTGAAGAACGCCGCGCCAGCCACATCCTGATCACCGCGCCCAGCACTGCTTCGGCCGATGAAAAGGCCAAGGCCAAGGCAAAGGCTGAAGAGCTGCTGGCCCAGGTGCTGGCCGCGCCGGCCACGTTCGCAGACGTGGCGCGCAAGAACTCGCAGGACCCCGGCTCGGCCGAGAAGGGCGGCGACCTGGACTTCGTCACGCGCGGCGCCATGGTCAAGCCTTTCGAGGACGCCGTGTTTGCGCTCAAGAAGGGCGAGATCGCCAACAAGGTCGTCGAGACCGAATTCGGCTATCACATCATCAAGCTGGACGACATCAAGCCCGGCGTGGTGCCGCCCTTCGAAAAGGTGCGTGCCTCCATCGAGAGCGATCTGCGCGCGCAGCAGGCCACGGCCGAGTTCGCCAAGGCCGCAGAGACCTTCAGCGACGCGGTCTACCAGCAGGCTGACAGCCTGCAGCCTGCGGCCGACAAGCTCAAGCTCACGGTCCAGACCGCCACCAAGGTGGGCCGTCAGCCGGCGCAAGGTGCGGCTGGCGCCCTGGGCAGCCGCAACTTCCTGAATGCGCTGTTTGCTCCCGATTCGCTGGACCGCAAGCACAACACCGAAGCCATCGAGGTTGGTGCAAATCAACTGGCCGCTGGCCGCGTGACCCAGTATTCGCCGGCACGCACCTTGCCCTTTGCCGAGGTCAAGGAGCAGGTGCGTGCGCAACTGGTGAACGTGCGCGCAGCCGAACTGGCACGCAAGGAAGGCGAGGCCAAGCTGGCCGCATGGCAGGCCGATCCGAAGGCCGCGCAACTGGGGGCGGCACTGGTGCTGTCGCGTCCTGACACGCAAGGCCAGCCGCAGCAGGTGGTCGACGGCGCACTGCGCGCCGACGGCAGCAAGCTGCCCGCCTGGGTGGGTGTGGACCTGGCCGGCCAGGGCTACGCCGTGCTGCGCGTGAACAAGTCGCTGCCGCGCGAGGCGTCCGCGCCCGAGGTGGCGCAGCGCGAGGCGGCGCAGATCACGCAGTCGGTGGCCAATGCCGAAGACCAGGCCTACTACGAACTGCTCAAGGCGCGCTACAAGGCGCAGATCCTGGTGCCGCGCGCGGCCGAAGCACTGCCGGCCGCGACCCGCTGACGAGGCGTCACAATTTTCAGGCTACAATAGCGAGCTTCTCAAACGGTGGCTGTAGCTCAGCTGGTAGAGTCCCAGATTGTGATTCTGGTCGTCGTGGGTTCGAGTCCCATCAGCCACCCCATATAAAAAGTGAAACAGGCGCCTCCGGCGCCTGTTTTCATTTGCGCTGCTGCTTTTGCGCGCGACGCGCAGCAGCCATGGCCGCCACTAACATGCGCTGGGATTTCCCTCCACCATGGGCAGCCGCGTGCTCGTTCAGGCCGGGCACGATCCGCGAGTGCCCTTGTCCATTGCCCAAGGCCCGCAGAGTTTCGTGCCGGCGGGCTTGCCTGCGCCGGAGCAATTTCGCATCGGCTGGCTCGGCGACCTGCGCGATCATCTCGCCCCCGAGCGGGGTGTCTTGCCGGTGTGCTCGAGGCGCTTTGGGAGCACGATAGCGCCGCCGACCTGAGCTTTTCGCAATTCATGCAGGCCAGCCAAATGCGCGGCGTGTTCCACGCCCAAATGCTGGAGTTGTTGCAGCGTTTCGACGTGCTGGCCCTTGCCCGCGGTCCAAGTCTGGCCTTTCGACGTGCGGGAACGCTGGCCGCGCGAAATTGCAGGCAGGACGATGGATACCTACCACCGCTGGATGGAGGTGGCGCTTTATGCCACCTTTGCAGGCTTGCCCGCCATCAGCGTGCCGGCGGGTTTTGACCAGGCTGGGCGGTTGCCGATGGGTTTGCAGCTCATTGGCAAACCGGGCGGCGAGCGCGAGCTGCTGCAATTGGCCGCCATTCACGAACAATTGATGGCGGATGTGATCTGTCGCCGCCCGCCCGAACCCGCCTGAGTTCCCGGCGCGGCGGATTGCGCACAAAAAACCCATTCAGTAGATGGTTTTACCCGGATTCTCAAGTCGTTGTTTTTCTCGGCGATCTTGAATTACAATTTTCCCCGTCCCAATTCGAGGAATCCGGAATGACCACCCTTGCCGATATCAATTCCCAGATCAAAAAGCACGACGAGCAGATCGCGCAATTGCGCATGCAGGCTGAACAACTGCGCAATCAGGAGCGCTCCGGTGTGATCGAAGAGATCCGCAAGAAGATTGCGGAATATGGTATTACTGCGACCGACCTCAAGTTGACCGGCCGCGCGCCTGGCCGGCGTGCCGGTGCGGTGGCTGCCTCGCGCGGCGCCGCAAAATACCGTGGTCCCACGGGCGAAACCTGGTCGGGCGGCCGTGGCCGCAAGCCGCGCTGGGTGACCGAGGCGCTGGCCGCCGGCAAGTCGCTTTCGGATTTCGAAATCAAGTAGGGTCGACCCACCCCAAAATGAAAAGCCCGCTTTCGCGGGCTTTTTTTCTGGCTGCAGCGGCTGAGCGCGCTCAGTTCACCATCACCAGCTTGCCCATCACGCCGCGCGATCCCATATGGGCGTAAGCCTCCTTCAATTGGGCCATGGGCATGGTGCGGTCGATCACCGGCTTGACCTTGCCCTGGCCATACCAGCCGGCCAATTCCGCCATCATTTGGGCGTTGGCCTTGGGCTCGCGCCGAGCGAAATCGCCCCAGAACACACCCACGATCGATGCGCCCTTGAGCAGCGCCAGATTGAAGGGCAAGGCCGGAATCGGACCCGACGCAAAGCCCACCACCAGATAGCGGCCGCGCCAGGCGATCGAGCGGAATGCGGGCTCGGCGAAATCACCGCCGACCGGGTCGTAAATGACATCGGGGCCCTTGCCGTCCGTGGCCGCCTTGATGGCTTCGCGAAAATCGTTGGGTGCTGCGTGCGTGCTGTAGTTGATGGTGGCATCGGCACCAATCGATTTGCACAGCGCGCATTTCTCGTCGGTGGATGCCGCAGCAATCACCTTGGCGCCTGCCGCCTTTGCAATTTGAATGGCCGCGGTGCCAACGCCGCCCGCCGCGCCGAGCACCAGCACGGTTTCACCGGCCTTGAGTTGGGCGCGATCCATCAATGCATGCCAGGACGTGGCATAAATCATGATGAATGCGGCGGCATCGACATGGCCAAAACCATCGGGCAATGGCATGCACAAAGCGGCCGGCGCCAGCGTGTGGGTTGCAAATCCGCCAGTGCCAGACAAACACGCCACGTTTTGCCCGACTTTGAGGTGGCTCACGCCTTCGCCCACCGCTTGCACCACGCCCGCATATTCGGAGCCGGGCACAAAAGGAAGCGGCGGCTTCATTTGATACTTGTTCTGCACGATGAGCAGATCGGGGAAATTCAGGCTGGCCGCCTTGATTTCGATCAGCACCTGCCCGGGACCGGGTTGCGGCGTGGGCAGTTCTTTCCAGTTCAGCGCATCGACGCCGGTCGGGTTTTCGCAAAGCCATGCATGCATGGGGGGTCTCCTAATTCGTGCGGCCATGATAAGAGCGGCGGTTCGCGGCCAATGTCTCTGCCGTGACCGGCCGCATCCTAGAATGGCACATCGATTGACGCCCATGAAAATTCTCATTTCCAACGACGATGGCTATCAGGCACCCGGCATCGTCGCGTTGCACGCGGCATTGAAGGACATTGCCGACGTCGAGGTCATTGCCCCCGAACACAACAACAGCGCCAAGTCCAATGCGCTGACGCTGGCTGCGCCGCTGTACGTACACGAGGCCCACAACGGTTTTCGCTATGTCACCGGCACGCCGGCAGACTGCGTGCACATTGCGCTCAAGGGCCTGCTCGACTATCGGCCGGACCTGGTGGTCTCGGGCATCAACAACGGCGCCAACATGGGCGACGACACGATCTACTCCGGCACCGTGGGTGCGGCCATGGAGGCCTATCTCTTCGGCGTGCCTGCCATTGCCTTCTCGCAGATCCAGAAGGGTTGGGCCCACATCGATTCGGCCGCGCAGGTGGCGCGCCGCCTGGTCCAGCAGATCGAGCGCGAAGGCATGCTCAAGGGCGAGCCATGGCTGCTCAATGTCAATGTTCCGAACCTGCCGCTCGACGAACTCAAGCCGGTGAAAGTCTGCCGCCTTGGCCGGCGCCATGCGGCCGAGCGCGTCATCACGCAGGATAGCCCGCGCGGCGAAACCATGTACTGGATTGCGGGCGCCGGCGGCGCCAAGGACAGCAGCGAAGGCACCGACTTCCATGCCACCGCGGCAGGCCACGTGGCCCTGACGCCCTTGCAGATCGACCTGACCGACCATGCGCGCCTTGGCGCCTGGGGCGAGCGCGTCACGCGTCTGGGCGCGCAGTGAGCGGCAGCGTGAAGCAGCGCCCCGGCTTTCCTGCCCGATTGACCACTTCAGCGCCTGCACCGAACGCCGGCGCGCGTGGCGTCAAGGCAGTGGCGGGCGGGCCATCGAAGCCGGCCGCAAGAAATGCCCAGGCCGTTGCGGCGCCGATATCCGGCACGCCATCCATGGCATCGGACGCGGTGCGCACCCGCATGGTCCAGAAGCTGGCTTCGCAAGGCATTGCCGATGCGCGGGTCCTGCGTGCCATGTCGATCGTCGAGCGGCACCGCTTCGTCGACAGTGCGCTGGTCAACCAGGCCTATGAGGACACGAGCCTGCCCATCGGCCTGGGCCAGACTATTTCCAAGCCGAGCGTCGTGGCGCGCATGATCGAGTTGCTGCTGGGCGCGCCGGCATTGAATGGCCAGGCCGATGCGCGGCTTGGCCGTGTGCTGGAGATCGGCACCGGCTGCGGCTACCAGGCCGCGGTGCTCAGCCATGTCGCCAGCGAGGTGTACAGCATCGAACGCCTGCGCGGGCTCAACGAACGTGCGCGCGCCAACCTGCGCCACTTCCGCCTGGCCACGGTGCATCTTCTGCTCGGCGACGGGATGCTGGGCTACGCAAAGGGCGCGCCCTATGCGGGCATCATTGCCGCCGCCGGCGGCGAGGCCGTGCCCGATGCCTGGATCGAGCAACTTGCCGTGGGTGGCCGCATCGTGGCGCCCACGCGTTCGGCCGACGGCGGGCAGGCGCTTGTCGTGATCGACCGCGGCCCGTCGGGTGTGCACAGGCGCATCCTTGAGGCCGTTCACTTTGTCCCCCTAAAATCCGGGATTGCCTAAAAGGAGGAAATGCATGCAGGGTCTTGGTCGTCGAGCTTCTATCGCCAGCGCCTGGCTGGCCGTGTTGCTCGTGTTTTCTGGCTGCACCAATCCCCGCACGCCTGCCCCCGTTGAAGATCGTGGCGGTGCGAGCCGTTCACCGGGCGGCTCCGCAACGGCGGCGACGCCTGGCATGCCGGTTCCGCCCATCACCACGGATGCATCGGGCAAGCCGCTGCCCGGCATCGAGAACTACGGCAAGCCTGGCTATTACGCCGTGCGTCCTGGCGACACCATCATGCGCATCGGCCTCGAAACGGGTCAGAACTGGCGCGATATCGTCAAGTGGAACAACCTCGAGAACGCCAACCTGATCGAGGTCGGTCAGGTGCTGCGCGTGATTCCGCCAGTGAGCGGCGCTCCTGCCGGCGCGGCGCCGGTAACGACGGCGGGCGCCGCCGCTGGCGGCACGAACAGCACGCCTGGTGTGGCCACGACGGGTGCCGCCGTGGCTGGCGGCACAGCCGTGGCTGTGGCACCGCCTTCGTCGTCGTCTTCTTCTTCGGCGCCTGCGAGCGCCACGCCCGCCAAGCCCACCCCGCCGGTGGCTGCGTCGGGCGATGACGACCTGGGCTGGATCTGGCCCGCGCAGGGCCAGCTCCTCGCAGGCTTCGACGAAGTGAAGAACAAGGGCCTGGACATCGGTGGCCGCGCAGGCGATGCCGTGCTGGCAGCTGCCGATGGCCGCGTGGTCTACGCCGGCGCAGGCTTGCGCGGCTATGGCAACCTCATCATCCTCAAGCACAACAACACCTACCTCACCGCCTATGCGCACAACCAGACGCTGTTGGTGAAGGAAGACCAGTCGGTGCAAAAGGGCCAGAAGATTGCCGAGATGGGCAACAGCGACGCCGACCGGGTGAAGCTGCACTTCGAGATCCGCCGCCAGGGCAAGCCCGTCGACCCTGCGCGCTACCTCCCGGCACGGTGATGCCATGGCCGCCCCGCGAACCCGCCGCATTCAGGTTGCGCGCGGGTCAGCGGGCCAAGGCCGCGAAGATCGCACCAACGCGCCTTCAATAGAGGCCGATGCCCCGGCAGACGGGGCAGATGGTTTTATTCGCGACGATGTTTCCGATGCGGCGCTGAAAGGCCTGTCCGCCGGCCATTCGGGCGAGGGCGGCGATTCGCTCACGCACTACCTCAGCGAAGTGCGGCGCACCGAGCTTTTCACGCCCGAGGAGGAATACCGTTGCGCCTGCGCCGCGCGCGCTGGCGACTTCACGGCGCGGCAATCCATGATCGAGCACAACCTGCGGCTGGTGGTC
>JAFECZ010000329.1 GCA_018241905.1 Pseudomonadota bacterium | reverse complement strand
AACCAGGGGAGAGAAAAGCAGATGCATATCGCAATGGTGATGATCGGCGGGCTGATTCAGCTCGCCGTGTTCCTGATCTTCGGCTGGCACTGGGGCACCACGCCGGCCGCCATGGCCATGGCGGCCAAGCTGTTCCTGCCCGTGTGGCTGGTCGTGGTGGCCGTGAACATGTGGGTGGGCGTGGCCCATGCCGGCTACAGCGTGAAGGACGAGTTGCCGATCCTCGTCGCCAACTTCCTCGTGCCGGGCGTGGTGGCCGTCATCGCGGCCTGGCAGCTCTCGCGCGCCGCCTGATCGTCGTCGTCAGGCCACGCGCTCGGCGATCAGCACGGCAAAGAAGCCGAGCGCGGCCAGCAGCGTCCACTTGAGCACGACCCAGCCAAAGCGCCGGTACTTGAGCTGGCCGGTACCAGCGTAGTAGGCAAACGAAACGCCGGCCAGCAGGAGCAGCAGCAGGATGGCCCAGCGGAAAACCAGCATCTACCAGGCGCGCGCCACTTCGGCAAAGCCGCGGGGTGCGTCGGCTTCGTCGTCGAAGGTGACGATCTCGTAGGCGTCGCGATGGGCCAGCAGCTCGCGCAGCAGCTTGTTGTTGAGCGCGTGGCCCGAGCGGAAGGCGGTGTAGGCCGCCAGCAGCGGCTTGCCGATGATGTAGAGGTCGCCGATGGCGTCCAGGATCTTGTGCTTGACGAACTCGTCGTCGTAGCGAAGCCCGTCTGTGTTGAGCACCTTGGTGTCGTCCATCACGATGGCGTTGTCCAGCCCGCCGCCCAGGGCCAGGCCCTTGGAGCGCATGTACTCGACTTCCTTGGTGAAGCCGAAGGTGCGGGCGCGGGCAATGTCGCGGCTGTAGGAGCCTTGCCCCAAGTCGAACTCCACGCGCTGGCCGGTGGAGTTGACCACCTTGTGGCTGAAGTCGATCTGGAACGCAAGCTTGAAGCCGTGATAGGGCTCCAGCCGCGCCCACTTCTCGTTGGCGCCCTCGCCTTCGCGCACTTCCACCGGGCGCGTGACGCGAATGAAGCGGCGCGGCGCCTTCTGCAGCGCAATGCCTGCGCTCTGCAGCAGAAAGACGAAAGACGATGCCGAGCCGTCGAGGATGGGCACCTCGTCGGCCGTGATGTCGATGTACAGGTTGTCGATGCCCAGGCCGGCGCAGGCCGACATGATGTGCTCCACCGTCTGCACCTTGGCGCCGCCGCGCGAGATGGTCGATGCCAGCCGCGTGTCGGTGACGAATTCCGCCTCCATGGGGATTTCCACCGGCTCGGGCAGGTCCACACGCCGGAACACGATGCCGGTATCCGGCGGCGCCGGCCGCAGGGTGAGCTCGACCCGCTGGCCGCTGTGCAGCCCCACGCCCACGGCGCGGCTGATGGATTTGAGAGTACGTTGCTGAAGCACGGCCGTAATTTTAGGCGGCCCGCCCCCCCGACGCACTGCACGCCTCGCTATCGCGGCAATAGCCGACAAGAAGACACTCCCAGAAACGACCGCGCCATGCACGGATTGCGAAGGTCAGCCGCCCCAGGAGGCGTCAGTACCTGAAAAGGGCGATTGATGGTGCGGAAAGCGTAGCGAGCGCCCCAAGGTCGCTTCGAGCATCGCAGCCGTACTCAGGTACGGCGAGAAGCACAGAAGCGAGATTGGGGCGCGCAGTAGCTTTACGCGCCATCAATCAGCTTGGCGGCGCAGGAAGGCGGGGATCTCGAAATCGTCCATGCCGCCCGACGACAGCGCGTCCACCTTGGCCGCAGCCATGGTGCGGTTGGTGCGCCACACGCTGGGCACCGACATGCCGTCGTAGTTCGGCTGCGCAGCACCACCGCCAGCACCGCCGCCGGCACCACCCACACCCGCGCCCAGCGTGGGCACGCTGAACGGCACGTTGTCGGTACCGGTGCGGATCACCTCCAGCTGCGGCTGGCGAGCCTGGCTCTGGCGCGACAGGCCGGTGGCCACCACCGTGACGCGCATCTCGTCGCCCAGGCGGTCGTCATACGCGGCGCCGTAGATCACGTGCGCGTCCGGCGAGGCGTAGGCACGGATGGTGTTCATCGCCAGCTTCGACTCCGACAGCTTCAGCGAAGCCTTCGATGCCGTGACCAGCACCAGCACGCCCTTGGCGCCCGACAGGTCGATGCCCTCGAGCAGCGGGCAGGCCACGGCCTGCTCGGCAGCGATGCGGGCGCGGTCGGGGCCGGCCGCGGCAGCCGTGCCCATCATGGCCTTGCCCGGTTCGCCCATCACGGTGCGCACGTCTTCGAAGTCGACGTTCACGCCGCCGTACTCGTTGATGATTTCCGAGATGCCGCCCACGGCGTTCTTGAGCACGTCGTTGGCGTGGGCAAAGGCTTCCTCTTGCGTCACGTCGTCGCCCAGCACGTCCAGCAGCTTTTCGTTCAGCACCACGATCAGCGAATCGACGTTCGCTTCCAGCTCCTGCAGGCCCTGCTCGGCATTGGTCATGCGGCGCCCGCCTTCCCAGTCGAAGGGCTTGGTCACCACGCCCACGGTCAGGATGCCCATTTCCTTGGCCACGCGGGCGATGACCGGCGCGGCGCCGGTGCCGGTGCCGCCGCCCATGCCGGCGGTGATGAAGAGCATGTGCGCGCCGTCGATGGCTTCGCGGATCTCCGTCACCGCGGCTTCGGCCGCGTCGCGGCCCTTGGCCGGCTTGCTGCCCGCGCCCAGGCCGCTGGTGCCCAGCTGGATCACCTTGTGCGCGTTGCTGCGGGTCAGCGCCTGCGCGTCGGTATTCGCGCAGACGAACTGAACGCCTTGAACGCCGTGCTCCATCATGTGGGCCACGGCGTTGCCGCCGCCGCCGCCGACACCGATCACCTTGATCTGCGTGCCTTGGTTGAATTCTTCGACTTCGATCATTTCGATGCTCATGTCCTAACTCCTTGAAATTGCAGTTGCCGTCTTGTTCGGTATTGCGTTTGCTTGTTCTTGCTTGTTTGCCTGCTTGTGAGACTTATGGCGGAGGTCCTGTGCGTCGCCATCGCTCATTGAAATGCCGCGGAGGACTTCCGCGTGCCAGCCAAAGTCGATAGGTGGTGAAGAACATGGTCAGAAGTTCCCCACGATGAAGTCCTTGAAGCGGCCGAAGGCCGTCTTCACCGAGCCGCTCTTCTGCGCCACCTTGTAGCCGCGCATGCGTGCAAAGCGCGCTTCTTCCAGCAGGCCCATGACGGTCGCGGCACGGGGCTGCGCCACCATGTCCGACAGCGCGCTCGAATACTTGGGAATGCCGCGGCGCACGGGCTTGAGGAAGATGTCCTCGCCCAGCTCGATCATTCCCGGCATCACCGCGCTGCCGCCGGTGAGCACCACGCCTGAAGACAGCACTTCTTCGTAGCCCGACTCGCGCACCACCTGCTGCACCAGCGAGAAGATCTCCTCGATGCGCGGCTCGATCACGCCGGCCAGTGCCTGCTTGCTCAAGAGGCGCGGGCCGCGGTCGCCCAGGCCCGGCACTTCCACCTGGGTCTCCGGGTCGGCCAGCAGCTGCTTGGCGAAGCCGTTCTCGACCTTGATGTCCTCGGCGTCCTTGGTCGGCGTGCGCAGGGCCATCGCGATGTCGCTGGTGACCAGGTCGCCGGCAATCGGGATCACCGCCGTGTGGCGAATGGCTCCGTTGGTGAAGATGGCCACGTCGGTGGTGCCGGCGCCGATGTCCACCAGCACCACGCCCAGTTCGCGCTCGTCCTCGGTCAGCACCGCCTGGCTCGACGCCAGCGGGTTGAGCATGAGCTGGTCCACTTCCAGGCCGCAGCGGCGCACGCACTTGATGATGTTCTCGGCCGCGCTCTGGGCGCCGGTGACGATGTGCACCTTGGCTTCCAGGCGCATGCCGCTCATGCCGATCGGCTCCTTCACGTCCTGGCCGTCGATGACGAATTCCTGCGGCTCCACCAGCAGCAGGCGCTGGTCGCTGGAGATGTTGATGGCGCGCGCCGTCTCCACCACGCGGGCCACGTCGGCCGGCGTCACTTCCTTGTCCTTGACGGCCACCATGCCACTGGAGTTGATGCCCCGGATATGGCTGCCCGTGATGCCCGTGTAGACGCGGCTGATCTTGCAGTCGGCCATCAGCTCGGCCTCCTTGAGGGCCTGCTGGATGCTCTGCACGGTGGCATCGATGTTGACCACCACGCCGCGCTTGAGGCCATTGCTCGGCGCAACCCCCAGTCCCGCCAGCTTCAGGTCGCCGCTGGGCAGCACCTCGGCCACCACCGCCATCACCTTGGCGGTTCCGATGTCGAGGCCGACGACCAGGTCTTTGTAGTCTTTAGGCATGAATTCCTCGTTGCAACATTTCGCTATTTCTTCTTCGGCGCCGGGAGCACGGTGCCATCGGCCACGGTGGTCACGCCCCGAAGCCGCAAGGCATACGCATCCTTGTGGCGCAGGTCGGCGCTCTCCAGAGACTCCAGGGTGCGCCCGTACTGGCGCGCCACCTGGCGCACCGACGTGAGGAAGCGCTCCACCCGCGCAGACACTTCCTCGGCCTGGCCACGGCCCAGCTCGACCACGGCACCCGTGTCCAGCTTGGCTTCCCAACTGCCCCGCGCCGACAGGGACAGCTCTTCCACGCTCAGGTCGTAGGGCGCGAACAAGGGCTTGAGCACCTGGTACATGCCCAGCACTTGGCCGGCGTGGTCCAGCGGCCCGCTCAGGCGCGGCAAGGCCTGGTCGACCTCGGCCACGTTGGCATCGAATACCTCGCCGAAGCCGTTGATCAGGCGCGACTCGTCGTCCGCCCCCCAGAAGGCCACCGGCACCTGCTCGGTCAGCGTGGCGCGCAGCCTGTTCGGAAACTCGCGCTTGACCACGGCCTTGCGCACCCAGGGCACCGACTCGAATGCGGTGCGCGCCTTCGCCAGGTCGATGGTGAAGAAGTTGCCCGCCAGCTGCGGCGTGACGTTGGCACGCAAGGTCACGGCATTGGTGTGGCTGAGCTCGCCGTCCACGCGGATGCCCGCGAGCGGGAAAAAGGGTTGGCGCAGCACCCACCAGCCGGCCGCCGCCAGCAGCATGACGCCGAACAACGCAAACATGAGCGTTGCCACGATGTTCATGAGCTTGACGTCGAAGGGGGCGGGAATGCTGTCGGCCATGTCAGTGCCCGCCCGGCCGCCCGAAGGGCACTGAGCGCCCCCTCGGGGGGCAGCAATACACGAAGTGATGAGCGTGGGGGCATTTCATATCAGGGCTGCCCTTCTCCCGGCTTGGCCGAATCCAGCGTGGCGTTCGCCAGCACCTGCAGGCACAGGTCCTCGTAGCTGATGCCGGCCGCGCGCGCCGACATGGGCACCAGCGAATGGCTGGTCATGCCGGGCGAGGTGTTCATCTCCAGCAGGAAGGGCTTGCCGTTGCTGGCGCGGATCATCAGGTCGGCGCGGCCCCAGCCGCGGCAACCCAGCGTGCGGTAGGCCGCCAGCGACAGGTGCTGGATCTCGGCTTCCAGCTCGGGCGGCAGGCCGCTCGGGCAGTGGTACTTCACGTCGTCGGTGAAGTACTTGTTCTGGTAGTCGTAGGCACCGTCGGGCGCGGCGATGCGCACCACCGGCAGCGCCTTGGCGTACTGGCCGGTGCCAAGCACGGCGCAGGTGACTTCCTGGCCTTCGATGAATTCCTCGCACAGCACGTCGGCGTCGTAGCGGGCGGCCAGCTTCACGGCCTCCTGCATCTCGGAGTAGCCCTTGACCTTGGTCACGCCGATGGACGAGCCCTCGCGCGGCGGCTTCACGATCAGCGGCAGGCCCAGCACGTCGGGCACGGCGCGCACCTGCTCCAGGCTCTGCTGGTCGAAGGCCAGGCGGGCGTAGTGCGGCGTGGGCAGGCCGTCGGCCACCCAGATGCGCTTGGTCATGACCTTGTCCATGGCCACGCTGGAGGCCATCACGCCCGAGCCGGTGTAGGGAATGCCCAGCAGTTCGAGCGCGCCCTGCACGGTGCCGTCTTCGCCGTGGCGGCCATGCAGCGCGATGAAGCAGCGCGCAAAGCCTTCGCGCTGCAGGTCGACCAGCGGCCGCTTGGACGGGTCGAACTCGTGGGCATCGACGCCGCGTGAACGCAGCGCGCCCAGCACGCCGGTGCCCGACATGATCGACAC
>JAFECZ010000328.1 GCA_018241905.1 Pseudomonadota bacterium | reverse complement strand
GAGTCTTGTAGCCCAGCATCTCGCTGTACTCGTTGGCATCGCTTTGCTCGCGCGGCGTGAACACGATCTGCGCACCATGGTTGGTGATGAAGTTCTGCGCGTCGTTGTCGCCATAGGTTCCGCGCAACTGCGCGCGGCTTTGCACGATGCACAGGTCGCGAACACCGTAGCTGGCCGAGATGGAAATACGCTTGGACCACACGTCCACGCGCCCCATGGCGGTGAACTCGTCCATCAGCATGAGCATCTGGTACTTCAGGTCCGGCTCGTCGCCCAACTGCTTGCTCAGGTTGTTGCCGATCACGCTGCTGAAGAAGATGTTCAGCAACTTGCCGCTCTCATCCAGCTTGTGGGTGGGGATATCGACGTACAAGGTGGTCGGCCGCTTGCGGATCGACGTGATGTCGAAGTCCGTCGCATTGGTGGCCGCCGCCAGGATGGGGTTGAGAAACTGCTGCAGCGGCGCCTGCATGGTGGCCATGACGCTGGAGAAGGTCTGCTCGGCCAGTCCGTTGAGGTTGCTGAAGATCGTGCGCGTCTGTGGGCTGATCTGACCGGGCGGCCTGCGAAGAACATCTTCGAGCAGTTGCTTCGTGCCTTTGCCATCCGCACCGGCCGCGAGCCGCAGGATGCGTTCCAGGCTGGGGAAATTTTCCGAGGTATTCGGATGCAAAGACAGGTCGGGCGGCGCATTTTGCTCGTGCGCCTGTTTGCTGGCGCGGTCCCATTGCTCGAACATGTACGAGGCAAAAGCGGTGAACGCGGCGCGAGCCTGGGTGCACCAGAACGGATCCTTGCCCGGCTCATCGGGATACAAGATGGCCGCGATGGTCTGGATTTCTCCAAGGCGCGTGCGGGCATCGCTGCCGGCCAGAAGTGTGAAGGGGTTGAAGCGATGCGTTCGGCCCTGCTCGTCGTAGGGCGCCCACACGTGTATGTGCTGGCCCATCGCCCTGCGCTTGCCGCTGGTGGCCTTGCGCAGTTCGCCCTTGAGGTCGAGTACCACCATCGACTCTTCGTACGTCAGCAGAACGGGGACGGCCACGCTGGTCGTCTTCCCCGACCGCGTTGGCGCGATCATGATCAGGTGCTGCGGGCCGTTGAGCCAAAGCAGCCTGCCGCGCCACTTGCCGATGAGGATGCCGCGTGGGGTCTTGTCGAGCAGGCCCGCCTTCCTGATGTCGGATAGCTCGGCAAAACGAGCCTCGCCATGCAGGGATTCGGCGCCGGCCTTGAGCAGTGGGATCTGCAGGACCAGCCACGCAAGCAGTGGCACGCCAAGACCGATGCCGCCTGCCAGTTCGATCTTCCTGGCGAAGGGTACGAACTGCGGCAACTCGCGCACCTGAAAGTATTGCCACCAGGTGTTCCAGCCCAGGGGCGCGTTCTTCAGGCCCAGAAGCCACAGAACCAGCCAATTGGCCAGATGGACGCCGCCAACCAAGGCGATGACCAGCATCGCCCCCGAGAGGATCAGTTTTCCTCTGTTCATCTTTATTTCTCTCCCTGACTGGAAACTCGAGATCCAGCGGACGTGATTTTCTCTTCCACGCCCACGGGAACCGGATGGCCAGGGAGCATGTAGCCGCACTTTTTGGCGATTTCTTCCGCTTGGGGCGGCGGCGACAATCGAGGCATTCGCCCGACTCGCCGCCCTGCCCATGAACCCCTGCCAATCCTGCGGCGCCTGCTGCGCCTGCTACCGCGTCGACTTCAGCATCTACGAACTGCAGGCGCAGGGTGGCACCGTGCCCGACGGGCTGGCGGTGGAACTCAACGCCAGCCTGGCCCGCATGCGCGGCACCGACCACGCCGCGCCGCGCTGCGCAGCCCTGGGCGGGCGCATCGGTGAATCGGTGGCCTGCGGCATCTACGAATGGCGGCCCGGCCCTTGTCACGAGCTGGAGGCGGGAAGCGATGCCTGCCAGCGCGCGCGGGCGCGGCACGGCTTGCCACCGCTGGCGGATTGAAAGAACTCAGGCCGCGGCGGGCACGCCCGGCCGCGGCAACCGAAGCAGCACGCACGCCGCCAGCACGTTCAGCAGCGCACCTGCGCCGATGGGCAGCAGGTAGCTGTTCAGCAAGTCGTACGCAAAGCCGGCCAGCGTGGGCCCCACCAGCGTGCCCACGGCCACGCTCGTGTAGAGCACGCCGATGATGCTGCTGAGCTGCCGCCCGCCGAACTGGTCCATGGTCACGGCGGGAATCACCGCCGACCAACCGCCGTAGATGGCACCGTAGGCCAGCGCGAACACCGCCAGTGCGCCCCAGCTGGTGGCCAGCGCCCACACGCCCATGCACAGGCCCATCAGCAGGTAGATGCCCGCCAGCGCGCGGCTGCGGCCGATGCGGTCGACCACACCGCCGATCGCAAAGCGCCCCAGCGTGCTGCCGATGCCGATGGCGCCCAGCAACAAGACCGCCTGCGGCTTGGGAATGCCGTGGTCCACCGCGTACGGCACCAGATGCGCGAAGGGCACGAAGGCCGCAAAGGACACCAGCGCGCCCGACACGTAGAGCAACCAGAAGGCACGCGAGCGCAACGCCTCGCGCACCGTGTAGCCGGGCGCTGAAGCCGCAGCAGCGCGCGGCGCGGGCGGGTCGCCGTCGGGTCCCAGGCCGCGGGCCGCCGGATCGCTTTCGATCAGCAATGCGGCACTGCCGCCCAGCACCAGCGCCGCAATGCCCAGCGCCGTATAGGCCATCCGCCAGCCCTGCGCATCGACGAGCCAGCCGGCCAGCGGCGGCATGAGCAGCGTGCCCGCGCCGATGCCGCTGACTGCCAACCCCGAGGCAAAGCCGCGCCGCCGCGTGAACCAGCGCTGCACGGCCGCAATCGCCGGCACGTAGGCCAGACCCACGCCGATTCCCACCCCAGCGCCGTAAGCCAGGTAGACCTGCATCAGGGTTCGGGCCTGCCCCGCCAGCAGCAGGCCTGCGCCCACCAGCACCGTGCCCGCCAGTGCCAGGCGGCGCGCGCCGTAGCGGTCGGCCAGCGGTCCGCTGACCACGCCCAGTGCGAAGTTCAGGCAGGCCGCAATGGAGAACACCAGCGCCGCCTGGCCGCGCGAGGCGCCGAACACCTGCTGCAGCGGCTCCACGAACACGCTGAAGGTGTAGGCGCAGCCAAAGCCCATGCCGGTCACGCCGAAGGCGCCCAGCACGACCCACCAGCCGCGAAACACTTGCGATTGCGCGGCGGGACCTGTGGTCACGTTGTGCATGGGGGCCATTCTGACCGCAGCACTTTCGCCTGCGCCATGACCCGCCAGGTCATGGACTCAGGGCGCCTCGTCCGACCAGGCGGTCTGCGCCAGCTCGCCAAACTGCCGGCGCAGCACGTGCTTTTGCACCTTGCCCGTGGCCGTGGCGGGCAGCGCGTCGACAAAACGGATCAGCTTGGGCACCTCGAAGCTGCCCAGGCGCGCCTTGCAATGCGCCAGCAGCGCGGCCTCGTCCATGTCGGCGCCCGGCTTCCGGACCACGAAGGCGCACACCGCCTCGGACCAGCGCGGATGCGGCAGGCCCAGCACCGCAGCGCCGGCCACGCCGGGGTGGGCGAGCACCACGGCCTCGACCTTCACGCTGGCAACGTTCTCGCCGCCGGTCTTGATCATGTCCTTCTTGCGGTCCAGGAACAGCATCTGCCCTTCCGGCCCCCACATGCCCAGGTCGCCCGTGTGATGCCAGCCGAAGCGCTGCGCGGCGGCCGTGGCCTCCGGGTCCTTGAAGTAGCCCAGCATCACGTTGGCGCCGCGGTGCACGATTTCGCCCACCTCGCCGGGCGGGAGGATGTTGCCCTCGTCGTCCATCACCGCCGTCTCGCAATGCACGAGCGAGGTGCCCCAGTAGTTGGCATCGAGTTGCGGGTGCTCGCCGGGCAGGAAGGTGAGCGTGGCCGGGTAGATCTCGGTCTGGCCGGTGGCCAGCATCAGGTGGGGCGTGAGGCGCCGCGCCATCTGCTCGCGCAGCGGGCCGGGGATGGGCGCCATGGCGTAGATGGCCAGGCGCAAGGTGTTGGGCGCAAAGGCCGCATCGGCCAGCAGCGCACCGTACATCATGGGCAGGCCGACGAACACGGTGTGGCCCTCGGCCAGGATCGAGGCGCGAATCTGCTCGGGCACGAAGGCGCGTTCCAGCACCATGCAGGCGCCGGCCGCGCAGGCCGTTGCAGCCATGGTGTGCTGCGCGCAGTGAAAGAGCGGCAGCACGCCCGAGACCACGTCGCGCTCCGTGTAGGCAAAGCCGCTCATGTTGCCCAGCACCGCCGCCATTACCGACTGGTGCGAGTGCACCACGCCCTTGGGGTGGCCGGTGGTGCCGCTGGTGTACATGAGCAGCACGGGCTGCTCGGAATCGATGTCGATGTCGGGCATGGCATCGCCGTGGCCCGCCTCGGCTTGGGCCAGCGTCACCGCCCGCGGCGCTTCGGTGGCGGGGCCCGCGGCCATGCTCAGGATGAGCGGCACGCCGAGCTGCTCCAGCATGTCAGCCAGCGCAGGCTGTGCGGCGAGCGCCTCGTCCACCACCACGGCCGACACCTCGGCGTGGCGCAGGATGTAGTCGATCTCGGGCACGTCCAGCTTGATGTTGACCGGCACCCAGACGCAGCCCGACTTGTGGATGCCGTTGAAGGCCACCACCATGTCGGCCGAGTTCTGGCACAGCATGCCCACTTGCCGGCCCGCACCCACGGCCTGAAGCAGGTGGTGTGCGAAACGCGAGCTGCGCGCATCCAGCTGCGCATAGCTCAGGCGGATGCCGCCATCGACGACCGCGATGCGCTCGCCGAACTTCAGCGCCGTGCGGTGCACCAGGTCGCCCAGCGCCACGCGGCGAATGCGGCGGGCCTGCGCGGATGAAGGCATCTCGATCATGGGTTTGTCTCCGGGTTCAAAGCCACCAAGGGCATCAAGGGGTTTGTGGGACCCGACGTGCGGGGGTACGCTTGCCTCCATCTTCGGAAAGAAGCGCTGCGCCCGGCTTGCGCCAACCTGCTGAATCGTTGGAAATAACCGACACCACGCCCCGGCCGCCAGCGCTACCTTCGCCGCATGTCGTCTTCTCCTCGTCTTTGGGACATTTCGCCACCGGTCCATGCGGGCTCGCCGGTGTTTCCCGGCGATACGCCCTATCAGCAGCGCTGGGCCGCCAACATCGGCCCCGGCTGCCCGGTGAACGTGAGCGAAATCACCCTCTCGCCCCACGTGGGCGCCCATGCCGATGCGCCGCTGCACTACGCGCCCGATGGCGCCAGCATCGGCCACACCGATCTCTCGCCCTTTCTCGGCCCCTGCCGCGTCATCCATGCCATCGGCTGCGGGCCGCTGGTGCAGTGGGCGCACATCGCGCACGCGGTGACCGACTCGCTGCCGCCACGCGTTCTTGTTCGCACGTACACGCGCATGCCGGTCGAGCGCTGGGATCCGCAACTGGCCGCCTACGCACCCGACACCATCGAGCAACTGGCCGCGCGCGGCGTGCGGCTCGTCGGCATCGACACCGCCAGCATCGACCCGGCCGACAGCAAGCAGCTGCCCAGCCACCAGACCATCCGGCGCCACGACATGCGCGTACTGGAGAACCTGGTTCTCGACGACGTGCCCGAAGGCGACTACGAACTCATCGCGCTGCCGCTGAAGCTGGTCAGCGCCGATGCCTCTCCCGTTCGCGCCGTGCTGCGCGAAATCCCTCTCTCGCAACCACACACATGACCACCGCACCAAGCACCCTGGAAGACTGTCGGCACCTCGACGCGCAAGACCCGCTGCGCACGCTGCGCGACCTGTTCAGCCTGCCCGAGGGCGTGATCTACCTCGACGGCAATTCGCTGGGCGTGATGCCCAAGGCCGCCCCGGCACGCATTGCCCAGGTGGTGGCGCAGGAATGGGGCGTCGGCCTGATCCGCTCGTGGAACCAGGCAAGCTGGTTCGACCTGCCGCAGCGCCTGGGCGACCAGGTGGCGCAATTGATCGGCGCGGCACCGGGCGAGGTGGTGTGCACCGACAGCACGTCCGTGAACCTCTACAAGGTGCTGTTCGCCGGCATCGCCATGCAGAAGAAGGACAGCCGCCGCCGCGTGGTCGTGTCCGAGCGCAGCAACTTCCCGACCGACCTGTACATCG
>JAFECZ010000327.1 GCA_018241905.1 Pseudomonadota bacterium | reverse complement strand
GTGATGGAAAAGGGCCGCATCGTGCTGGCGTCGGACTCGGCCGGCATGCTGGCCGAGCCCGGGCCGGTGTCGGCGCTGCTGGGCGTTTGAGCACTGGGTGCAGGCCCGGGGCAACCATGTCGGCCTGCACGTCAACGGCCACGACTACCTGCTGCGCGCCACGCTGACCGACCTGCTCGCGCAACTTGACCCGGCTCGCCATGCGCGGGTGCACCGCAGCTACGCCGCGCACCTGGACGCCCCGGGCCTCATTCCGCCGCAATGCCAGCGCGATGCGCCAGGGCGCGGTAGCGCGCGATCTCGCTTTCCATCTGGGCGCGGAATGGTGCGGTGCCAAGGGCGGCCGGCTCCATGCCCTGGGTGCGAAGCTGCGCCTGCAGCGCGGGGTCGGCCATCACCGCCAGCACCTCGCGGCTGATCCGCTCCACCACCGGTGCGGGCGTCTTCGCGGGCGCGGCAAAGCCGTACCAGGCATCGAAGGTGGCTTCGGGCAGCTTCTGCTCGGCCATGGTCTTCACATCGGGCAGCAGGCTGGAGCGGGTGGCGCCGACGATGCCCAGCGCGCGCAGCTTGCCGGCGCGGATGTGCGGCGCCACGGTGGCCACCGTGTCGATGTCGGCCTCGATCTCGCCGCCCATCACCGCTAGCGTGGCTTGCGCGCTGCCCTTGTATGGCACGTCCTGCAGCTTCACGCCAGCGGCCAGCGCAAACAATTCGCCGGCCAGGTGCGGGCCGGAGCCGGCACCGAAGGTGGCATAGCGAATGCCCTGCGGCTTGGCCTTGGCGGCGGCCACGAACTGGTCCAGCGTCTTCCACGGTGCGTTCTGCGCCACCACCAGTACCAGCGGCGTGCGGGCCACGATAGCGATGGGCGCCAGGTCGGTCATCGGGTCGTAAGGCAGCCTGGCGCGCAGGGCGGGGTTGACGCTGAAGCTGGTGGAGCCCGACAGCAGCAGCGTGTAGCCGTCCGGTGCCGCCTTGGCCACGGCGTCGGTGCCGATGATGGTCGAGGCGCCGGGCTTGTTGTCGATGACCACTGGCTGGTGCAGCCGCTCGCTCAGCTTCTGGCCGAGCGTGCGCGCGACGATGTCGGTACCGCCGCCGGGCGGGAAGGGCACGATCAGGCGGATCGGCTTGGCGGGCCAGGCGTCTTGGGCCTGGCCCATGGCAGGGGCGAGCAGGGTGGCAGCGGCCGCAAGGGCCAGGAGGAGGTTGCGCTTGTTCATTGGGGAAAGGTTCGCGGGGGACGGTGACTTTGAATTCGATGCTTGTTGCTGGCGGGCGTCAGCAGCGAAGGTCGGCCAATGCGCCTTCCCGCCACGGGGCGTGGGGTTCGCCAAGATCCCAGTAGAGGCCCGCCATGACCTGCAGCCCCTCGCGCGCCAGCGGCGCCAGCAGGTGCTCGTTCGGGGCGTGCTGGGCGCAGGCCGGGTAGGAGTGCGGCACCCACAGCGTGGGAAGGCCCAGCAGGCGCGCAAAGATGTCGTTGGGCAGCGAGCCGGCCAGGTTGGGCAGCAGGTCGGCCGGCTGCCGGCTGCTCGTCTCGATGGAGCGCAACGCCCAGTCGACCCACGGGTTGTCCAGGTCCAGCCGCGTGGCCGCACCGCTGAGCGTGACCTCGACCTGCACCTGCTCGAAGCCGTGCGCGTCCAGGTGCTCGCGCACGATGCGCGCCAGCTCTTGCCAGGGCGTGCCCACCACGAAGCGCAGCTGGCAGTGCGCCACCGCTTCGGCGGGAATGGCATTGATCGGCCGTTGCGGCGCGCCCGCGCCCAGGGCCAGCACCTCGATCGTGTTCCAGCCCACCAGCCGTTCGGCGGGCGACAGGCCGGGCTCGCCCCAGCCTGGGCTCAGTTCCGGGTCGTCGGTACCGCCGCCGATTTCCAGTTGCGCCACGGCGCGGCGCAGCGCATCGGTCAGCGGCGGCGGACGCAGCGCATCGACCAGGATGCGTCCGCGCGCATCCACCAGCGTTGCGACGGCGTGGGCGAGCACCGTGGCCGGGTTGCTCAGCACGCCGCCCCAGTTGCCCGAGTGGTAGCCGCGATCGCGCGCCTTCAGCCGAAGCGAGAAGTTGACTGCGCCGCGCGAGCCCAGAAAGAGCGTGGGCCGCGAGGCGCGCACGCGCGGCCCGTCGCTGGCAATGAAGAGGTCGGCCGCCAGCTGGCTGCGGCGCGCGTCGCACAGCGCCTCCAGGCCAGGCGAGGCCGCTTCCTCGCCCGTCTCGATCAGCCAGGTGATGTTGTAGCCCAGCCGTCCGTTGCGGGCCTGCAGCACCGCCTCCAGGGCGCCGAGGGCGATGGTGTGCTGGCCCTTGTTGTCCGCGGTGCCGCGGCCATACCAGCGCTCGCCCCGCGCTTCCAGTTGCCAGGGCGACAGTCCGTCGCGCCAGAGCGCGTCCTGCCCGCTCACCACGTCGCCGTGGCCGTAGCTCAGCACGGTGGGCAGGCTGGGGTCTTCCACGCGCCGCGCGATCAGGAAGGGGCCGCCGCCGGGCGCGGGGTTGGGCGCGATCTCGCAGTCGAAACCGAGCGGCGCCAACCGCGGCATCAGCTCGTCCTGCAGGTAGGCGGCCAGGGCCGGGGGCACGGCCCCGGTGTCGCTCTCGGTGCGCAGCGCCACGCGGCGCGAGAGGTCTGCGAAGAAGCGGCCGTCGTCGAAGTAGGCGCTGGCCAGGGCAAGGGCATCGTGTCGGTTCATGGTCTTGTCACGGAGGATGACGCAAGTGGAAGGCCAGGAGGGCATTGCCTGCGCTATCGTTTTGGCACACTGGCGTTGCCTTCCAGGCAATGCCAAGGAAAATACGGATGCATCCCTTTGTGCTCAGCATTCCCATGCGCTACTTCCTCGAAGTGGCGCAGGCCGGCTCGGTCAACCAGGCTGCCGCACGCCTGTTCGTCGCCGCCTCGGCCGTGAGCCGGCAGATCGCCAAGCTGGAAGATGGCCTGGGCACGCCGCTGTTCGATCGGCACCGCCAGGGCATGGATCTCACCCCGGCCGGCCACCGGCTGGCCGCTCACCTGCGCAACGCGCTGCTCGATGCCGACCACGTGCTGCAGGAAGTGCGCAGCCTGGGCGGCCAGGCATCGGCCCGCGTGCGCGTGTGCTGCACCGAGGGCTTCGCCAGCGGCTTCATGCAAGAGCTGATGCGCGACTTCCAGGCCGCCGAGCCCGCCGCGGGCATCGAGCTGCACGTGGGCTCGCCCGAGGAGGTGAGCCAGCGCATCTTGCGCGGCGAGTCGGACGTCGGCCTGAAGTACGTCGTGGCGCCGGAGGCCGGCCTGCGGGTCGAGCATGCAGCGCCCGCGCCGGTACTGGCCGTGATGCGGCCGGGCCATCCGCTGGCGCGCGGGCGCAGCGTGCGGTTGGCGCAGGCGGTGCAATACCCGCTGCTGGTGGGCAACCCGGGCGTGACGGCGCGGCAGCTGCTGGACCTGGCGTGCAGTGCGCAGGGGCTTCAGTACCAGCCGCTGTTCGTGAGCAACTTTTCCACCGTGATGCTGCCGCTGCTGCGCGAGCGCGACATCATGCTGTCGGGCCAGCTCACCGTGGCCGGGTTGATCGACGCCGGCGCCGTGGTGGCGCGGCCTTTCGACGAGCCCATGCTGCAGCAGCGGCGCCTGCAGGCGCTGTCGCTGGAAGGCCGCACCCTGCCGCCGCTGGTGCGCGCCTTCGTGGGCCGGATGGTGGATTCGGTGAACGCGCTGGGCCGGCGCAAGCTCGGACGCGCGGCGCGCGGCTGAATCTCGCTACTCGGGCTGCGCATCCAGCGCGGCGGCGCGACTGCGGCCGCGCTCGCTGCGCAGCACATGTGCAGCCCCGAGCCCACCAGCAGCGCAATGCCCATCCAGGCCCAGCCGTTGGGTGCCTCGTTCCACACCACGAAGCCCAGCGCCACCGCGATCAGCACGGCGGTGTAGCGGAATGGCGCCGTCAGCGTCAGCTCGCCAACCCGCATGCACTGCACCAGCAGCAGGTAGCCCGACGCCAGGAAGGCGGCGGCCACGCCGAGCAGGCCCAGCTCGCGCAGGCCGAAAGCCTGCCAGCCGCTCGCCAGGGTGAACAGCCCCGACAGCAGGGTGACGGACAAGGCCGTGGCCAGCGTGACGATGATCGATGGAATGGCCGGGTCGATGCGCCGCGTGAGCAGGTCGCGCGTGGCGTGGAACAGGGTGCCCAGCAGGCACATCAGCGACCAGGCGTTGAAGCCGTCGCCGCTGGGCTGCACGATGCACACCACGCCGACAAAGCCCATCACCACCGCGAACCAGCGCGCGGCACCGGCGCGCTCGCCCAGGAAGAACACCGCGAACATCGTCATGAACAAGGGTGCGGCCAGGTTGATGGCCGTGGCGTTGGCAATGGGCAGGTGGAACAGCGACAGCAGGTAGAGCATGGTCGCGCACGCATCGACCGTGGCCCGCAGCGCCACCCGCGCATTCAGCACCTGGCTCGCCGCGCCCAGCACGCCGAAGTGCCGCGCCACGAGCAGCACCAGTGCCGAGGCGATGAGCCCGCGCACGAAGATCAGCTGTGCCGAGGGCATGGACTGGCTCACGTGCTTGACCAGCGCGTCGTTGAACACGAAGCAGGTCATGGCGCCGACCATCATGGCAATGGCGCGGCCGTTGGCGTGGGAGTGCGAATGCGTGGACGGCAGTGGCTGGGAGGACATGGCGGGCGATCCTGCCACATCGATGCGGATCGCGAGAGCGCAGGGCCTTCTTGACGGACCCTTCGCGTTCCGATCGATCGGGGCGCGTTTCAGGCGCGGCGCACTTCCATCACGCCGTGCTCGGTGGCCTGCTCGTAGACCGAGGGCATGCGCGCAACCAGGTGCAGCAGGATGCGCGGCGCCTGGCTCTTGACGACCCTGCGCAGCACGATGCCCGCAGCCACCAGCAATGCGCCGATCCACGGATAGCCTGCGAGCGCGACGGCGATGCCGGGCCCGATCATGGCAATGGCCAGCGGCGTGACGCGCGTGCAGTGGGCCACGAAAGGCGTGGCCAATGCCGGATCGACGATGACGCGAAAGCGCCCGCGCGGCAGCCCGGCGCTGAATTCATCGAAGGGGATGTACTCGGCCGTGTCCTGCGCGTCGGGGTTCATCAGCGCAGTTTGCCCGAAAGATAGGGCTCGGGGTCCACGGCCACGCCCTGCTTGCGGATCTCGAAGTGCAGCATGGGCGTGCCCGCCGGGTTCTTGCCCATCTCGGCAATCTTCTGGCCCTGGGAGACGCTCTGCTTTTCCTGCACCAGCACCACCTGCGCGTGCGCGTAGGCGGTGAGGTAGTTGTTGCCGTGGTCCACGATGATCAGGTTGCCGTAGTTGCGCAGTTCGTCGCCCACGTACACCACCTTGCCCGCCGCGGCGGCCAACACGGGGTCGCCGGGCTTGCCGGCGATGTCGATGCCCTTGCTTCCCTTGCCGTCGAACCTGGCCAGCGTTGCACCATTGGCCGGACGCATGAAGCGGCTGGCCGCAGGCGCCGCAGAGCCGGGCGGCGGCGTGAGCGGTGTGCTGGTGCAGGCGGCCAGGAAGGCGGCGCCCAGCGCAATGCTGGCGGCAAGGCAAAACTGGCGAAGCTGGAAGGGCGAGGGAGAGCGTGCGGTACTTGAATGCATGGCGCAGATTGGAATACGGTCGTGCGGCGATGTTCCCAACAAT
Organism: Pseudomonadota bacterium; assembly: GCA_018241905.1. GTDB lineage: Bacteria > Pseudomonadota > Gammaproteobacteria > Burkholderiales > Burkholderiaceae_C > Variovorax. The sequence goes on along the minus strand of JAFECZ010000327.1, from coordinate 460 downwards.
TCGTGACGATGCGTGTAGGCCGGTGCCTACACGATGTCCACGGTGTGGATGCGCCCGAAGTGTCCCTTCCTGCGGTCTTCGAAATAAAGGCGCAAGGCCTCGCGCACGGTGCGAAAGGCAATTTCTTCCCAGGGAATCTCTTCCTCGGTGAACATGCGCGCCTCGATGGTCTCGTGGCCCGGCGCGAAGTTCTCGTTGATGAGCCTGGCGCGGTAGAACAGGTGCACCTGGCCCACCCGCACCACGCTCATCACGGCAAAGAGTTCGCCAACATCGAAATTGGCGCCGGCTTCTTCCACCGTTTCGCGTGCCGCGCCTTCGGAGACGCTCTCGCCCAGTTCCATGAAGCCGGCCGGCAGGGTCCACTTGCCCCAGCGCGGCTCGATGTTGCGCTTGCACAGCAGCACGCGGTCGCCGGACACCGGGATGGTGCCCACCACGTTGAGCGGGTTCTCGTAGT
>JAFECZ010000326.1 GCA_018241905.1 Pseudomonadota bacterium | reverse complement strand
CAGCACCCGCTCGGCCAGGAACGAGGTCTTGTTCCACAGCGCGAAGGGCACCAGAACGAAGCCCGCGAGCGTCGTAAGCTTGAACTCGATCAGCGTCACGAAGAGCTGCACCGCGAGCACGAAGAAGCTCACGATGACCACCAGCCACGCGAGGCCCAGCACCACAATCACGTCGAGGTTGGCGAAGATCTCCGGAAAGCCCGTCAGGTCGCCGATTTGCGTCATGATGGGTCGCCCGGCATCGATGCCGACCTGAGCGAGCCGGCCCGGTTGTAGCAGCTGCGCCTGCGTGAGCGCCGAGCCAGAAGCCGTGAGGCCCAGGCCCGCGAACGACCGGAAGACGATGCCCGCCAGCGTATTGAAGTTGCCGATGATGTAGGCGAAGGCACCGACGTAGAGCACCTTCTTGATCAGCTTGGCGATCACGTCGTCGCCGCCACCGCCGCTCGCGTTGCTCATGGCCCAGAACAGGCCGGCGAGCGTCATGTCGATCAGCACCAGCGTCGCCGTCAGGAACGCGACCTCGCCGCCGAGCAGGCCGAAGCCCGAGTCGATGTAGCGCGAGAAGACGTCGAGGAAGCGGTCGATGACGCCCACATCGTTCATGGCATCAGTCCTTCGGCGCCGAACTGGCAGGAGGCGCCGACTCGGCGGCCGGCGGCGCTGGCGGCTTGACCGGATCGCCCGCGTACGGAGATTGGCCTGCGCCCAGGAAACGCCGGCGCGTGGCCTCGGACACGGCGTTGCACCGCGCATCGCCGACCTTGGCGTGGTCGGCCTTGCAGGCTTCGCGCAGTTCCTTCAATCGCTGCGGATTGGCGACCAGCGACTCGACCGACTCAATGGGCGCGGGTTGCTTCTCGCACGCGGCGAGCCCAATGGCGAACAGGCTGAAGATCAGGATTCGTCGCATGGCAGCTTCTCCCTCAGTTACCGTAGAAGTTGACGGCAGCGGGCGTATACGGCGTGCCGTCGCCCTGGAAACGACGACGCACCTCGCGGGCGCGCTCCTGCACGGCGACCTGGCGTGCCTGTTCCAGCGCCGCCGCGCGGTCCTGCGTGATCTGGAGTTGCTGCGCCTGCATCGCCTGGCGCGACTGCAGCGCGAGCAACTGGTTCGTCGCCTGCGTCGCCTGCAGAGCCCCCACGGCCGACTGGCTGCGGTTTACCAGGTCGGTCAGCGTGCGCTCGTCGGCGGCGAAGTTCTGCACCGCCTGCGACTGCACCTTGGTGGCCGTGCGCAGCGCCTCCAGGGAATTGCGCCAGCGTGAGCGCGCATCGGTCGCCATCTGCGTGCCCGAGGTCGCGGCGCTGTAGGAGTCCGGATAGAGGCGGAGGAAGTCCGTCTCCATCTGCGAGACGTTGAAGGCCAGCCCCTGCGCCTGTTGGATCAGCTGGTTGGTCGCCGAAAGCGTCGCGCGCAGTTCGGCCAACGCGCTGAAGTCCAGACTGGTCAGGTTCCTGGCCTGATTCATCAGCGACTGCGCCTGGTTCTGTAGCTGCTTGATCTGGTTGTTGATCTGCTCCAGCGTGTTAGCCGCGGTCAGGATGTTCTGCGCGAGGTTGGTCGGGTCGATCACCACCCATTGCGCATGCGCACCGGGCGCCAGCGCAATAAGAATGGCCGCAGCGGCGGCCAGCGAAGTCTTCTTCATGGCTGAATCTCCTGAAGTGAAGGCAAGGAACGGAAAGAGGGAATGAGGTCCGCGGCCCAGTCCAGCCCGCTGTGGCGCAGCCAGTGGGCCGCGAAGTCCTGTGCGCCGTTCGCGGCCAACACGGCATCGATGTCGTGCTGGTGCTCGGGCGTGGAAGCGCCCGCGAAGGCGAGCGCCACCGGCCCCAGGTCCAGGTCGAAGACCCGGTTGCCCAGCCGCGACTGGTAGTAGTAGTCGCGCTTGGGCTGCGCGGTGGCGACGATCTCGATCTGCCGGCTGTTGAGGCCGAAGCCCTCGTAGATCGTGCGGATCTGCGGCTCGGTGGCCTGCGGGTTGGGCAGGAAGATGCGGCTCGCGCAACTCTCGATGATGGCCGGCGCAATGGCCGAATCTTTCACGTCGGCGAGCGACTGCGTGGCGAAGATGATTGACGCGTTTTTCTTGCGCAGCGTCTTTAGCCACTGGCGGATGCGCGCCGCGAACACCGGGTCGTCGAGGAACAGCCACGCCTCATCAAGTATCAGCAGCGTGGGCGCGCCGTCCAGCCGTTCCTCGAAGCGAGCGAACAGGTAGCGCAACACCGCCAGCACCGCGGCCTTGCTGTGCATCAGCTCTTCCATCTCGAAGCCCTGCACGTCGGCGCTGCCCAGCCGGTCGTGATCGGCGTCCAGCAGCCTGCCGTGCGCGCCACCAAGGACATAAGGCGCGAGCGCCTGACGCAGCATGTTGGACTGCAGCAGCACCGACAGGCCCGTCAGCGTGCGCTGCTCGATGGGCGCGCCGGCCAGGCTGCCGAGCGCGGACCAGACCGCTTCGCGTTCCTCGGGGCCGACCGCGACGCCCTCGTGCAGCAGCCGGCCCTCGACCCATTCGGCCGCCCAGGTGCGGTAGCCCTCGCGGTCGATACGGGCGAGCGGCTGGAAGGCGATCCCGTTCTCGCCTTTCTCGCCACCCTCCTCCTGCGACTTGCCGAGGTCATAGTGCTCGCCTCCCAGGCCCAAGATGGTTGCGCGGATCGAGCGGCCCATGTCAAAGGCGAAGATGCGCGAGCCGGCATAGCGTCGGAACTGCAGCGCCATCGTCGCCAGCAGCACGGACTTGCCCATGCCGATGGGTCCGACCACCAGCGTATTGCCCACGTCGCCGATGTGCGTCACGAGCCGGAACGGCGTCGCGCCATCGGTGCGTGTGACGATCAGCGGCGGGCCCTCCAGATGCGCATTGCGCTCCTGCCCGGCCCACACCGCCGACACCGGCATCAAGTGCGCGAGATGCAGCGTCGACACGATGGGCTGGCGGACGTTGGCATAGGCGTGGCCTGGCAGCGAAGACAGCCAGGCCTCGACAGCATTCAACGTCTCGGGGATCGTCACGAACCCGCGCCCCTGGATGACGCGCTCGGCCGCGCGCAGCTTCTCGTCGGCCGCCGCGGGATTCGCGTCCAGCACGGTCAGGGTGGACGTGACGTAGCCGTAGGCCACCTCGTCGCTGCCCAGCTCCTGCAGCGCCGCATCGGCGTCGGTCGCCTTGTTGGCGGCGTCGGAATCGACCAGCGGCGACTCCTGCTGGAAGATCGTCTCGCGCAGCAGCGCGACGATGTTCTTGCGCTTGGCGAACCACTGGCGGCGCAGCCGGCCCAGCTCGCGCTCGGCCTCGGCCTTGTCGATGCACAGGAAGCGCGTGCTCCAGCGGTAGGCGAAGCCCAGGCGGTTCAGCTCGTCGAGCAGGCCCGGCCAGGTGGAGGTCGGGAAGCCGCGCACCGTGAGGACGCGCAGGTGCCGCGCACCCAGCATCGGCGCCAGGCCGCCCGTCAGCGCTTCGTCGGCGAGCAGCGCATCGAGGTGCATCGGCACCTCGGGCACGGCGACCGCCTGCCGGCGCGTGGACACGCTGGCGTGCAAGTGTGCGAGCGTCTGCGCGTCGTCGAGCCAGCCGATCTCGGGCATCACGCCTTCGAGCAGTCCATGGAATCGCTCGGTCTCGGCGACGAAGCCCTGCAGCCGCTCGCGCCAATCGACGCGGCGCTGGCCGGAGGTCTCACCGGCGTTCTCGTAGAGCAGGCCGGCGGCGCGCGAGCGCGATTCCTCCGGTGGCAGGTAGAGCTGCGTCACGTGGTAGCGGCTCTCGAAATGGCTGCCGGCTTCCTCGAATCCGGCGCGGCGCTCCTCGTCCACCAGCCAGGACAGCGGCTCGGGAAACGTCGAGCGCGGATAGTCCGCGGCCTCGCGCCGTTCGGCCTCGACGAACAATGCCCAGCCCGAGCCCAGGCGGCGCAGCGCATTGTTCAGGCGCGCGGTGATGGCAACCAGCTCGCCGGCGGTGGCGCTGTCCAGGTCCGGGCCGCGGAAGCACGCGGTGCGCTGGAACGAACCGTCCTTGTTCAGCACCACGCCGGGCGCGACCAGCCCGGCCCATGGCAGCCAGTCGGCGAGCAGCGCCGGGCGCTGGCGGTACTCTGCGAGGTTCATCATGGCTGCACCCTCACGTATCCAGCAGCACACGGTGCTTGATGTGCCGCGCGAAGACCTGCATGAACTGCGGGTCAGCGCGCGCGCCCCACACCGCGAGCGAATGGCCCACTATCCAGAGCACGATGCCGGGAACCCAGAGCTGCAGGCCCAGGCCCACGGCGGCCGCGAGCGTGCCGTTGGCAATCGCCACCGTGCGCGGTGCGCCGCCCATCAGAATGGGCTCGGTCAGGGACCGGTGAAGAGGAACTTCGAAGCCCCGCACCTCGAACCCCGGCACATCATGCGAGTTCATGTGTGGGCTCATGCCAGTACCGCCCCGCCGGTGAACGAGAAGAACGACAGGAAGAAGCTCGACGCGGCGAACGCGATCGACAGGCCGAAGACGATCTGCACCAGCTTGCGGAAGCCCCCGCTGGTGTCGCCGAAGGCGAGCGTCAGGCCCGTGGCGATGATGATGATCACGGCAACGATGCGCGCCACCGGCCCCTGGATGGATTCGAGGATCGACTGCAGCGGCGCTTCCCAGGGCATGTTGGAGCCAGCCGCGTGTGCGGGCAGCGCGAAGGCCAGCAGCAGCGCAGCCAACATCATCACTTGCAGCGCCAGACGCAAGCGCCCGGTGTGCAGAGACGGATTTACGGAAATGCGCGAAGGCGTCATGACGGTTCTCCTGGAAGTGACGGCAATGAAGGAAGTGAAGGCAGTGGCGCGGATGCCAGCTCGTGGTCGAGCCGGTAGCTATTCGCGTCGAGGCCGACGACGCGCGCAATGGCCTCGACGCGACGCGTGCGGCCACGCCCGGCGATGAATACGATGACGTTGATGGTCTCGGCGATCAGCGCGCGCGGCACGTTCACCGACACCTCCTGCACCAGCTGCTCCAGGCGCGTGAGCGCGCCCATCGGCGAGCCGGCGTGCACCGTGGCGATACCGCCCGGGTGTCCGGTGCCCCAGGCTTTGAGCAGGTCCAGTGCTTCAGGTCCGCGCACCTCGCCGACGACGATGCGGTCGGGCCGAAGCCGCAACGTGGAACGGACCAGTTCCGTCATGCTGACCACACCGGGCCGCGTGCGCAGCGGCACGTGGTCGTGCGCGGTGCACTGCAGTTCCACCGTGTCTTCGAGCACGATCACGCGGTCGCCGGTGGCGGCCACCTCGTCGAGCAATGCGTTGGCGAGCGTGGTCTTGCCGGTGCTGGTGCCGCCGGCGATCAGGATGTTCAAACGGTCGCGCACGGCCGCGCGCAGGAACGCGGCCTGGCCGCTCGTGAGGATTCCGTCCGCTACATAGTCTTCCAGGCGGATTAGCGCGCCGGCGCGCTTGCGCAGCGCGAACACGGGTCCCGGCGTGACCGGCGGCAGCGCGCCTTCGAAGCGCTCGCCGGTCTCGGGCAGCTCGGCGGTCAGCAGCGGCTTGTCGGCGTGGACCTCGGCGCGCACGTGCGCGGCGATCAGCCGGATGATGCGTTCGCCGTCGGCGGGCGAGAGCGTGACGCCCATCGGTGCGCGGCCGCTACCCAGCCGATCCAGCCACAGTGAGCCATCGGGGTTGAGCAGCACTTCGACCACGTCCGGGTCGGCCAGCGCCTGCGCGATCTCCGGCCCCATCGCCGTGCGCAGCATGCGGATACGACGGTCCAGCGCCAGCGAGGCCGGCGCGGCAGGCTTGTTCGGATCGCGCGGCGTCCCGGTCATGAAGCCGCCTCCGGTTTGCTGCCGGCCGGGGTCGCCGGCCGATCATCTCCAGTGGTGTTTCCGACGGGATCACCCAATCCGAAGAACTGGCTGTCCTCGGGCTGGATTTCCTCGTACACGTCCTTGACCAGGCTGCGCCCGCGCAGCAGGTGGCGGCCGAGCTGTTCGATGAACTGCTCGAACCGAGCGCGGCCCTGAGCGCGCGCCGCCTCCTGATGCACCTCGGGGACGGGCGTGCTGACAGTCAGGAAGTAGCGCACGTACAGCGCCACCGTCTCGATCAGGATGTTCTGGTCGCGTTCGAGCTTGTCGTACTGGCGCGAGAGGCGGTCCAGCCGCTTG
>JAFECZ010000325.1 GCA_018241905.1 Pseudomonadota bacterium | reverse complement strand
ATCGCCCGAGTTGCGCCGGCGCATGGGCGAGGCCGCATTGCAGGCGGTGCGTGCCATCGGCTACGAAGGCGCGGGCACGCTCGAGTTCCTGCTCGATGCCACCGGCCATTTCTGGTTCATGGAAATGAACACCCGGCTGCAAGTGGAGCACCCGGTGACCGAGGCGCTGACGGGCCTGGACCTGGTGGCGCTGCAGCTGCGCATTGCGGCCGGCGAGCCGCTGGCGCTGCGCCAGGAAGACGTTCGCTTCGACGGCCATGCGATCGAGGTGCGCCTGTGCGCGGAAGACCCCGCGCAGGGCTTCGTGCCGCAAAGCGGAGCCTTCGCCGTGTGGCAGCCCGCCGATTCGCTGCTGCGCGTGGAGCATGCGTTGTCCTCGGGCGCGCAGGTGCCCCCGCACTACGACTCGATGGTCGCCAAGCTCATTGCCCACGGCGCCACGCGGGACCAGGCGCGGCAGCGCCTGCTGGCCGGGCTGGCGGACACGGTGGCACTTGGCGTGACGACCAACCAGCAATTCCTCCTGCGCTGCCTGGCGCACCCGGTGTTTGCCGCGGGCGACGCCACCACCGCTTTCATCGGTCAGCATCAGCAAGAGCTGCTCGAAGAGGATGCCGCCCAGGCGGCCGACGCCGCATGTCTGGCCGCCGCCGTGCTGCAGGCCGGCGCCGGCCAGGCGCCTTCGCCGCTGGCCCACTGCCTGGTCGCGCCGTTGCGCTTCGAGATGGACGGCAAGCCGCACGCGGCCAGCGTGCAGCGCCTTCGCGGCGGCGCCTATGCCGTTGCCGTGCTCGAAGGCGGAAACGGCAACGCCCTGGTCGAGATCGGCCTGCGCCACCTGGGCGCCGGGCAATGGCAGGCGCTGCTGCGCGGCGTGCAGGCCACCCTGCGCGTGGCGCAGTCGGGCGACCGGCTGCTGATGCATCTGGACGGCCGCGCCCGCGAAGTGCGCGACACCTCCCTGGCAGCGCCCGACGGTGCGGGCGCGCATGCCGGCGACGGCGTGCTGCGCGCCGCCATGAGCGGCCGCGTCACCGCGCTGCTGGCCCGCGAAGGCGAACTGGTCACGGCAGGGCAACCCCTGCTGACGCTGGAGGCCATGAAGATGGAGCATCTGCACTGCGCCCCGCGCGACGGCCGCGTGGCCGCGGTGCATGTGGCCGTGGGCGAGCAGGTGGCCATGCGCCAGGTGGTGGCCGAAGTCGCGGCGCCGGCATGAACTGCGCCATCGAACAGACAGGAACTCCGTGATGAATCCCGACGCCAGCTCTTCTTCATCCTCGCACTATCGCTCCGTGTTCTCGCCCGGCCTGTTCGACGGCCAGGTGGCGCTGGTCACCGGCGGCGGCTCGGGCATCGGCCGATGCTGCGCCCACGAGCTGGCATCGCTGGGCGCCCATGTGGTGCTGGTGGGCCGCAATGCGCAGAAGCTGCAGGCCGTGCAGGCCGAGATCGAGCAGGACGGCGGCCGCGCCAGCCACGCCGTGTGCGACATCCGCAGCGAAGAGGCCGTGCGCGCCACCGTGGCAGGCGTGCTGGCCGTGCACCGGCGCATCGATGCGCTGGTGAACAACGCAGGCGGCCAGTACATCGCGCCGCTCGCGGGCATTTCGGCCAAGGGCTGGGGCGCGGTGATCGACACCAACCTCACCGGCGGCTTCCTGATGGCGCGCGAGTGCTTCAACCAGGGCATGCAGCAGCACGGCGGCTCGGTCGTGAACATCGTGGCCGACATGTGGGGCTCCATGCCCAACATGGGCCACAGCGGCGCGGCGCGCGCAGGCATGGTGAGCTTCACCGAAACGGCCGCGCTGGAGTGGGCCGCCCAAGGCGTTCGCGTGAACGCGGTGGCGCCGGGCTACATCGCCTCCAGCGGCATGGACCACTATCCGCCCGAAGCCGGCGACATGCTGCGCGCCATGCCCAGGACCGTGCCGGCCGGCCGCTTCGGTACCGAGGCCGAGACCTCGGCGGCGGTGGTCTTCCTGCTCAGCCCCGCCGCCGCATTCATCAGCGGCGCGGTGCTGCGCGTGGATGGCGCCAGGCCGCAGGTGCGCATGGGCTGGCCCATGGCCGCGCCGGCGCGCGAAGTGCGCCAGCGCACGGCGGTCAGGCCCTTCGACGGCTTTCACCGGGCGGTGGTGCCGCGCATCTTCCAGCAAGACGAGCAAGAGAACTGAGGAAAGACCCAGGCATGCAATACACGCACGAGCACCTCGAGATCCAGAAGACCCTGCGGCGCTTCATCGACGAGGAAATCAACCCGCATGTCGAGGAATGGGAAGAGGCGCAGGCCTTTCCCGCGCACGAGGTCTTTCGCAAGCTGGGCAAGCTGGGGCTGCTGGGCCTGAACAAGCCCGAGGCCTTCGGCGGCGCGGGGCTGGACTATTCCTACGCCATGGCGATGGCCGAGGCGCTGGGCCACATCGACTGCGGCGGCATCCCCATGGCCATCGGCGTGCAGACCGACATGTGCACCCCGGCGCTGGCGCGCTTCGGCAGCGACGAGTTGCGCCGCGAGTTCCTGGCGCCGGCCATTGCCGGCGAGATGGTGGGCTGCATCGGCGTGAGCGAGCCCGGCGCGGGCAGCGACGTGGCAGGCCTGAAAAGCTACGCGAAGAAGGACGGCGACGACTACCTCATCACCGGCCAGAAGATGTGGATCACCAACAGCTTGCAGGCCGACTGGATGTGCATGCTGGTCAACACCAGCGACGGCCCCGCGCACCGCAACAAGTCGCTGGTGATGGTGCCCATGAATTCGCCCGGCATCGAGAAGGCGAAGAAGATCCGCAAGATCGGCATGCATTCCAGCGATACGGGGCTGATCTACTTCGACAACGTGCGCGTGCCGCAGCGCAACCGCATCGGCGAGGAAGGCCAGGGCTTCGTCTACCAGATGCAGCAGTTCCAGGAGGAGCGCCTGTGGGCCGCCGCCAGCGCGCTGGAGCCCATGGAGGCGTGCATTGCGCAGACCATCGAATGGGCGCAGCAGCGCAGCATGTTCGGCGCCACGCTGGCCGACCAGCAGTGGGTGCAGTTCAAGCTGGCCGAGCTCAAGACCGAGGTGGAAGCCCTGCGCGCCCTCACCTACCGCGCCTGCGACCTGCATGTGCAGGGCGAGGACGTGACGCAGCTGGCCTCCATGGCCAAGCTCAAGACCGGCCGGCTGACGCGCGAGGTGTCCGACACCTGCCTGCAGTTCTGGGGCGGCATGGGATTTACCTGGGAGAACCGCGTGTCGCGCCTGTTCCGCGATGGGCGGCTGGGCTCCATCGGCGGCGGCGCGGACGAGGTGATGCTGGGCATCCTGGCCAAGACCATGGGCATCGCCAAGCGTCCCCCGCGGCAATGAACGACGACGAACTGCGCGAAACGCGCGAAGCGCTGGCCGACGCGATCACGCGCTTTGCCAAGAGCGAGATCGCGCCGCATGCCACCGAATGGGACGAGGCCGGCGAGTTTCCGCGCCAGCTCTACCGGCGCGCGGGCGAGTTGGGTTTCCTGGGCATCGGCTATCCCGATGAACTGGGCGGCACGCCTGCCTCGCTCGCGCTCAAGCTCCCGGTATGGGTTGCGCTGGCGCGCCATGGCGCCAGCGGCGGCGTGCTCGCCAGCCTGTTCTCGCACAACATCGGGCTGCCGCCCGTCATCGCGCATGGCTCGACCGAGCTGCAGCGCGAGGTGGTGCCGCCGGTGCTGCGCGGCGAGAAGATCTCGGCCCTGGCCATCACCGAGCCGGGCGGCGGCTCGGACGTGGCGCAGCTTCGCACCACCGCGCGGCGCGAGGGCGACTGCTACGTCGTGGATGGCCAGAAGGTCTTCATCACCTCCGGCATGCGGGCCGACTGGCTCACGGTGGCGGTGCGCACCGACCCGGCCTCCAGGGGTGCCGGCGGCATCTCGATGCTGCTGGTGCCGGGCGACGCGCCAGGCATACGCCGCACAAAGCTGGCCAAGATGGGCTGGCACAGCTCCGACACCGCGCAGCTGCACTTCGACGGCGTGCGCGTTCCGGCGCGCAACCTGCTGGGCAGCGAAGGCGCGGGCTTCCGGATCATCATGGGCAACTTCAACGGCGAACGCTTCGGGCTGGCCGCCGCCGCGCTGGGTTTTGCGCAGGCCTGCCTGGACGAAGCCTTGGCGTGGTCACGCCAGCGCAAGGCCTTCGGCGCCGCGCTGGTGGAGCACCAGGTGCTGCGCCACAAGCTGGTGGACATGCAGATGCGCATCTCGTCCACCGAAGCCTGGCTGGAATCGGTGGCCGCGCAGGGCGATGCGCTGCATGCGCAGGGCCGGGACAATGCGCCCGAATGGGTGGCCCAGGTCTGCCTGCTGAAGAACCACGCCACGCAGACCATGCAGTTCTGCGCCGATGCCGCGGTGCAGATCCTGGGCGGCATGGGCTACATGCGCGGCACGGCGAGCGAGCGCATCTACCGCGAAGTGAAGGTGATGATGATCGGCGGCGGCGCCGAGGAAATCATGAAGGAGCTGGCTGCCAGGCAACTGGGCTGGTGATCGGCTCGCGTGCCGCTTGTCAGCGGCAAACCACGGTGGTGCCCACCGGCCGGCAGGTCTTGCCGTCGATGTTCGTGTAGCGGTCCAGCTTGCCGGTGTTCTGGTTGTAGGTGTTGCCCTGGCGGTCGGTGCAGCCGGTGGCGTCGCAGTTGCGGATGCGCGGGCGCATGTCGCGCGGGTGCGCAGGCGGGCGCGCCACGCCAGCGCCATAGGGGTATGCGTAGGGGTAGTAGCCGTCGGCCGCCACCTGCGGGTCGGCGCCCAGGTCGCTGTCCCAGCGCTGGGCATCGGAGCGTTCATTGGGCGCGCCGCCGCGGCCGTCGATGATCACTGCGCCGGCGGGCGCGGTGCCGTGCTGCGCCGGTGGTGCGCCGTACTGCTGCCTGGCCTCGCGGGCGGCCCTCGCGCTGTCGCCCTGCGGATCGGGCAGCACGCTCACCGGCTCCTGCGTGGACACGCGCTGCGGCCTGGTGCCGGCGGGGCAGTTGCCATCGGTGTAGGTCACCTTGCCCGCAGCGTCTTCGCAGCGCAGCACTTGCGCACCGGCGCCGGCGCCCAGCGCGGCGAGGGTCGCGGCAAGAAGCAGGCGATGTGCAGCATGCATGCCTGCATTTTGCACTTCGGCCGGGCTGTGTGCGAGCGCGCTAGAGTCGGCCATCCAGTCTTCCTGGCCTCAGGGCCTTTTGTACTCGCGCATGCAGTTTCGCCGCCGGTCCGCCGTCATCGTCGCACTTGGCATCAACCAGGTGCTGGCCTTCGCATCGTCCTTCTACCTGCCGGCGGTGCTGGCCGTGCCGATTTCGCGGGAGCTGGGCATTGCCAGCTCGACCGTCTTCGCGGCCTTTTCCGTAGCCCTGCTGATGTCCGCGTTCGTGGGCCCTCACGTCGGCCGCACCTTCGACCGCTTTGGCGGCCGGCCGATCCTGGTGATAACCAGCGTCGTCTTCGCCCTCGCCCTGTTGCTATTGGGCAGCGCACGCAACCCTGCCTGGATGTTCGCGGCCTGGGCGCTGCTGGGCCTGGCCATGTGCGGTGGCCTGTACGAGGGCGCCTTTGCCACGCTCGTGCGCCTTTACGGTCACGACGCGCGCGGCGCCATCACCGGCGTCACGCTGTTCGGCGGTTTCGCCAGCACTGTGGGCTGGCCGCTCAGCGCCTGGATGGAGTCGCGCTTCGGTTGGCGCGGCGCCTGCTACGGCTGGGCGCTGCTGCAACTGCTGGTGGCGCTGCCCCTGCATGCCCTGCTGCCCACGGGCGCCGCCACGCCGGCAAGTTCGCCGCGCCCGGCCGGCGACCAAGCGCCACCGCCTTCCCTGCCGGCGACCGAAGGCGCGAACGCGCGAGGCACGCTGCTGCTGGCCCTCGTGTTCTCCGTTGTGGTTTTCAACAGCACCGCCATGGCGGCGCACCTGCCCGGATTGCTGGTGATAGCGGGGGCCTCGGCGGCCTCGGCAGTGACGGTGGCGGCGCTGGTGGGGCCGGCACAAGTGGCCGGGCGCGTCCTGGAGTTCGGTGTGCTGGGCAAGCTGCATCCGCTGCTGTCGGGGCGACTGGCTGCACTGGCGCATCCGGCCGGCGCGACGCTGCTCGCGCTGGCTGGTGCGCCCGCAGCAGCGGCCTTCGTGATCATCCACGGCACCGGCAACGGCATCCTGACCATCGCCAGGGGCACGCT
>JAFECZ010000324.1 GCA_018241905.1 Pseudomonadota bacterium | reverse complement strand
CACGGCGCCGGCGAGCCATCCAAGTCCGATGGAAGAAAGACGAACGGGGAAGTTCATGTCAGATGAGCCTTGCCTTGACGCTTTGAAACAGACCCTCGGGCCGGAAGATGAGGACGCCGGCCATGACTGCATAGACGCTAAATAGCTCGACGGCGGGCATGAGGTGGACCGATGCGGCGCGCGCGAGTCCGACGATGAGCGCCCCGATCGCGGCCCCCTGGATGCTTCCCAGCCCACCGATGATGACCACGGCGAAGCTCACGACGATGACGCTCACGCTCAAGCCCGGCTGGACGGAGACGAGCGGTGCCGTGAAGGCGCCTCCCAGCGCGGCGAGGAACATGCCGGCGGTGAACGCTCCGGTGTACACCCTGCGTACGTTGACTCCCATCGACGCGCTGATCTCCGGGTTGTGTATTACCGCCAGCACCATCTTGCCGATCGTGGAGCGATGAAGCACCAGCCACGTCGAGCAGCCGCAGACGATGGCCAAGCAGAACAGCATGAGGTCGTAACCAGCCATCCTGATCGGGCCGATCGACACGTTGCCGAACATTTGCATGGGCTCCGCAGCGAAGAGCGGGTTGACGCCCCAAACGAGCTTGGTAACGTCTTCGAGGATCAGGAACAGTGCATACGTGACCAGGAGCAGCAGGACCTCGTCACGGCCCTGGAAGCGCGCCAGCAGCGTGCGCTCAAGGAGCGGACCGACCACGGCTGCCACGAGCGCCGCCGCCAGCAGCATCGCCAGCAGGTAGAACCCGCCAGGCAGCTTCCAGGAAACGGCATAGGTCACCAAGGTAGCCGCCGCATACGCACCGAGCGCATAGACGCTGCCGTGCGCGATGTTCAGGACCTTGAGCACGCCGAAGACCAGCGTGAGGCCCAGCGAAACGACGAAGAGCCAGGACGCGTAGGTCACCGCATCCGTGAGGATTGTGTAGATCATATTAGGGTGCGGCCGGCCCGCAGGCCGACCGGTGAGGTCAGTCGCAGCGTGCGCCCGCCATGCCGCTCTTGATCCATTCGACGCTCTTCACGCCTGCAGGCGGGTTGACACACTCGGGCGAGAAAACCTGGATGTCAGTGGCGACGATGCGCTTGCTCGCAGGATCGAACTTCGTCCTCCCGATGGCGGTCCCTTGGATTGCCTGCTGGCCGTTGCCGAGCGCCATACGGATCTCGCCGCCCGGACTCTGCCACGTCGAATTGCGCAGGCCATCGGCAATCTGATCCGGCGTCGGCTTCTTGCCGCCGTTGGCGGCCATAGCGCGCTCGACCGCGAGTTTCACGCCCATAAGCGCTTGCGCCATCCGGTAGCTGGCCTGCACGGGCGTCGCATTATGGGCGCTGTTATAGGTCGACTGGAACCAGTCGTTTAGCGGGCTCTTGGCCGACAGGACACCGTAGGCGCCCCGTGCGCCGAAAATTGTGCCGTCAGGCACCTTGTCGAGCAGCGCGGGCATCACGTGATCCGCTGCCGCCAGGGCAAGGGTGGTGTCCTTGAAGGCGCCCCGCGCGCTGCCCTGGAGGAGAAAGGCCTGTAGATCGCCGCCCCACAGGCTGCTGTAGGTGAGTGCGGCGGGCCGGGAACCCAGTGCGGATAGCTCCGTGCCGTACTGGCCGGCGCCGAACTTGGGCAGCAGGTCGACGCCGGGCTTGGCCTGCGGGAATAGGTTGCTCATCGCCGCGAGGAAGTCCGCCCGCGAATCCTGGCCCCAGGCATAGTCCTGGTTGATCAAATTGAAGGAATCGAACTTGATGTTGCGGCTCTTCAGATAGCGCGCGAGGGAAACGTTGTCCATCGTGGCGTGCGACGCGGTACGGAACACGGTACGGTACGCGGCGTCCTCGAAGATGCGAGGTGTTCCGCAATCGAAGAGGACCAGGAATTTCTTGAGTTCCTCCGCGACCGGCGCCACCGCAAGGCAGTCGCCGGAGCCGACGTAGCCCACGACGGCGTCAACATTCTCACGCTGGTACAAGTTGCGCAGTTCCTGCACCTGCTTGGTGGCGCCCCCGTTTTCGTCCAGCAGGACCATTTCGATGTTCAGTCCCCCGAAGCCCTGACGGTTGTAAGGCGCGGGCGCTTTGCCCTTGTTGAACTGCTCGACGAGGGTCTTCGCCGCGTTGGCCGCCGGTACGCCAAAGCTCTCCGCTGCGGGGCCGGACAGGTATGTGACGACTCCCAGCTTGAACGACTCCTGCGCGAAGGCTCCGGAGGTCGCGGCGACGGCGCCCGCGACGAGTAGCCGGGCGACGGCCCGGAGCGACATACTCTTGTTTGGCATGGAAACTTGTCTCCTGTTGGATGGAACATGGCGCGGCAAGCCGCCGACGTCCATCACTATGCAAATGCGCCTTCACTCACGCGCCCCCCCGATTCGGGTGGCTGGGGTTTGCGAGAGGAGGATGGGGGTGGCGGGTAAACCCTAGCGGCACGATACGTCATTCGGCGGCAGGGATCGTGCTCCCGCGTGTCAAGATCGCGGCCGCCATGCCGACCGCCATGCCGACCGCCACGCCGACCGCCATAACCACCATCGCTGCGCCTCGACTGGAGCCGGGTAGCGTCGAGCGAACCCGGCTGCTCGGCGAACTCTCCCAGGCCCGCAACAGAACATGCCTGTTCGTACTCGGCCCCGCCGGCAGTGGGAAGACGTCGCTGGCCCTTCAGTGGCGCGCGCAGGCCCTGACTTTCGGACAGGACGTGGCCTGGCTCACGGCGCATGCAGGCGATGATGGGCAGGCCCTCCTCGCGTTGCTCTTCGACTCCCTCGCCCGAGTGGACGGCCAGATTTGCCGGGAGGCGCGCCTGATGTTCAACCGGGGCGCCGAGTTGCAGACGTCCGACGCGATTGGCATCGCGTTGCTGCGGGGAATCATGGCGCGTCCGCGACCCCTGCTTTTGGTGCTCGACGATTGGCAGAACGTTGCGGATCCGAGAGCGCACCGCATCGTGCAGGTTCTTCTCGATTTCGCGCCGCCTCAACTGAGGCTGATGATTGTCTCTCGCACACTCCCGCCCGTGTCGCTCGCACGGCTGCGCGATCAGGGAAACCTCCTTGAGGTTACTGAGCGAGACCTGCGTTTCACTCTCGATGAGGTTCACGTATTCCTGCAGTCGCGGTGTTTGGCTAAAGCAACGTTAGCCGGCGCGAGGCGGCTCCTCGACCTCACGGACGGATGGGCGGCAGGACTCCAACTCATGGCCCTGAAACCCGGATCCCCAGCCTCGCCGGTCCAGAACGCGCATGACTTTGCGGCTTACTTCAATCGTGAAGTCCTTGCTCGACTTGACGAGTTGACCCTTGACGGCATGACTCGGCTTGCCGTGCCCCGAAGCTTCAACGAAGCTCTAGTAGCCGCGGTTGAGGGTGATACAGCCGGACCGGCGTTGCTCAAGCGTCTGAGGCATGAAAACCTCTTCATAACCCCCGAAGAGGGCGCCGAGCGTGAGGGCTGGTTCCGCTTCCATCCGCTTTTCCGGGAGCTACTCTTGGAACGTTTCGACGACCTGCCCAGGCGCGAGCGCGAGAGGGTCCATGCAGTGTTAGCCCAGTGGTTCGGGCGGCGGCGCCATTTGCGCGATGCGGTTCACCATGGCGTGGCGGCCGGTGACCTGCAGCAGGCAGCCGACTGGGTGGAGCGTTGGGCGCGAGACTCGTTCTTGCGCGGAGAGTTGCAGCAATTGGTCCGGGCGGTCTCGGAACTCCCTCGTAGCATCCTGAATGGCAGGCCGGGATTGCTGCTCTGGCTCGGCTGGACCCAGCTGTGCTACCACCAGTTCCCCGCCTGCCACGAGACCTTGGCCGCTTTGAGGGTGCAGCTGCGGGATGGGGACGTTGAAGCCAAAGCACACTGCGCACTGCTAGAGTTCTCTCTAGCCCTTCAGGAGGATGACTTGGGCGCGGCACGTCGGCTCATTCCTGAAATGGAGGCAATGCGCTACGGCGTGGACGCGGTGCTTGTGGGAGGCCGGCGCAATCTCCTGGGATGGATGTATTCCCACATGGGCGAGTACGCGCAGGCCAGGGCTGTTCTAGAGGGCCCTACTCCGCTGTGCGAGGACGGCTCCCCACTGCTGGATTCCGCCTTCGGGCAATCGATGACGAATTCGATGCGAGGTCTGACTTGGCTGTACGAATGCGACATGCGCCATGCCGAGCCCGTGCTTCGCGATGCCCTGGGGCAGGCGGAGCGCGCCCTGGGACCGTACAGCGAGGCGGCCTGCAACGCAGCCGCCTATCTCTCCGCCGCGCTCTACGAGGTCAACGACCTCCCCGCATTGCGGCAACTGCTTGAAGGGCGCATGGAAGCCATCGAGCGCGTGGTGCTTCCCGATGCGCTTGCGACGGCCGTCCTTGTGCTCGCGCGCCTGCGCCGGTTCGAGGGTAATCCCCGCGAGGCGATGGAAGTGGTCGAAAGGCTGGAAGAGGTGGCGCAGCGTCGGTCGCTCGACCGAATCCTCGCCTTCGCCTGGAATGAGCGCGTGCGCTGTCTGCTGCAACTGGGCAACCTCGACGAGGCCAGTCAGACACTGAGGCAGCTGCAAGTGCTGGCCGCACGCCACGCGGGCAATGACACTCCCGTGAGCTTGCGCGTGGGCGGACTCACGAGATTCGCGGGGGCTCTGGTGCACACTGCCTGCCACGACGATCGCGCGGCCCTGGAAGCGCTGGGGGAACGCGGTCGCGACGATGTTCCGCTCGTTCAGAGGCGTGACCGTTCCTCGTCGCAAGCCCTGCGGGCCGTGCTGCTGGCGCGGGTCGGGCAGCGCGACGTGGCCCTGCAGGTCCTGCGCGACGCTCTTCTACAGGCCCAACAGCTGGGCCTGGTGCGCAGCCTACTGGATCTCGGAGAAGAGTTCCTGGCCCTCGCTGCGGAGTGTGTTACCCGTGTGGAATCGGACCCACTGCTGTCGTTCTATGTGACCCACCTGCATTCCGAAGCCGAACGGCATCGACCGACGCTGCCGAGGCATCGAGCTTCGGCCCTGCAGAGCACGCTGTCCGACCGGGAGCACGAAATCCTTAGGGCGCTGGCCCACGGCATGTCGAACAAGCGCATCGCGCAAGTGGTGGGCGTTTCGCCAGAGACGGTGAAGTGGCACTTGCGCAATGTGTATTCGAAGCTGGCCGTCGTGGGCCGCGACGACGCCGTGGCTCGCGCGCGGGATCTGGGACTGGTCGCCTAGGACAAGCCCTAGCCACCCGATTCGGGGAGGGGAGGCCACGCGGACCCTGAGCGAGGATTAGCCAACGTCGCCGGCATTCAGCTGCGCCGCGTCAAGCCAACTCCTCATGAACACCGTTACGACTCCCCTGTCATTCCATCCGGCGGCCGGATGGGATGAGCACCGGCTGGAAGGCTATCTCCATGCGGCTCTTCCGGAACTCCGCGGGCAGATGCGCCTCGAGAAGATCGGCGGCGGCCAATCCAATCCCACCTACTTCGTCACCTTCGACAACCGCCGGATGGTGCTTCGCAAGAAGCCCGGTGGGGAGACGCTCCCATCCGCGCATGCGGTCGATCGCGAATACCGTGTGATGCGAGCATTGGCTGCCACCGAGCTGCCGGTTCCGCCGGTCATCCTGTACGAGGAGGATTGCGATGTCCTGGGCACGCCCTTCTACCTGATGGAGCGGGTAGAAGGCCGCGTGTTCGCCCGCAACGATCTTCCCGGCCAGATGCCTACCGAGCGGCGTAGCGTCTATCTCGAGATGGCTCGGACGTTGGCGACTTTGCACGCCGTCGACTGGCGTGCGGCGGGACTGGCCGACTACGGCAGACAGGGTGGATATTTCGCGCGCCAATTGCGCCGCTGGGAGCGGCAGTGGCAGCTTTCGCGCACGCGCGCCAACCCGGTCCTCGACGAGTTGATCAGCTGGTTGGAGGGCCACATGCCTGCGGACGATGAGACCGTGCTAGCGCATGGTGATTTCAAGCTGAACAACCTGCTGTTCCATCCCACTGAGCCACGCGTGGTGGCGGTGCTCGATTGGGAGCTCTCCACGTTGGGCCATCCGCTGGCAGACGTGGCCTTCAACACCGTCGCTTGGCGCACCCTGCCCGCCGAGTTCGGCGGCATCCGTGGCCTCGATCTTGCCAATCTAGGGATCCCGAGCGAACACGAATACCTCGCGCACTACTACCGCCACGCCGGTCGCAGCGCCGATCGACAGGACACGCCGTTCC
>JAFECZ010000323.1 GCA_018241905.1 Pseudomonadota bacterium | reverse complement strand
AACCGGCATCTTCGGGGGCGTTGAAGCGCAGGACGGTGCGCAGGCTGGCTCCGGCAGGCAGTGCGCGCGCCGCTTCGAGCTCTTCCATCAGGCGTCCGTCGCACAGTGCGGCCGAGGGCTGCGCTTTTTCCATGATGTCGCTAAGCTCGCGCGCGCGCAGCAGCGGCATGGTGGCCAGCGCAACCAGCCCGGCTTTCACCACGCCCAGCCAGGCCAGTGCCATCTCCACCGAATTGCCGCCGCGCAGCAGCACGCGGTTGCCGGGCACCAGCGCCAGGTCTTGCAGCAGCACCTGCGCGATGCGGTCGACCTCCAGCCGCGCCTCCCGGTAGCTCAGCGCGCGTTGCGGCGAGCGAAGCATCGGGCGGTCGCCGTGGCCGGCGGCTTCCGCTCGCGCGAACAGGGCGTCGACAAGGTTCAGCTGTTGCGGAAAGTCCATGCCGGGCAGGCCGTCGTAGACGAACTGCGGCCACTGCTCGCGCGCTGGCAGTCGGTCGGAAACGAAGCGATCAATTGGGGCGCTCATCGAAAAAACCTCCGTACGTCGTACCACGGTGCGAGTCCGCTCAGCGGTTCACGAATAAATAGTTTACACCTAAACAATATTCTGGCAACGAGGCCAATGAAGAGGGTCGGTTGACGGTTGCGTATTCCCCTGGCAAAAATCGGCGCATGCAGAGTCTGATACCGAAGATCGAATCGCAGCTTGCGACGCTTCCGGTGCCGATCGCATTGGAACTGCCCGATGGGCGCCGCGTCAGCACCACATCGCAATCTCGCGTGACACTGGCCTTCAGCGAATGGTCGGCGCTGGCCAAGCTGGCGAGCCGCCAGATCGGCGCCATCGGCGAGGCCTATGTGGAAGGCAAGGTGCAGATCCAGGGCGCCATGCGCGACCTGACCGATGCTGCCGTGGGTCTGCTGCCGGGCAACCCGGTCGAGACGACCAGCGGCTGGTGGGGTGAGCTGCTGCGGCGCGCCAAGTCGCGCGGCGCGCACTCGCTGCGCAAGGACTCGGCGCAGATCCAGTTCCACTACGACGTGTCCGACGACTTCTATGCCCTGTGGCTGGACCCGCGCCGCGTCTATTCGTGTGCCTACTACCGCGATGCGGCCTTCGACCTGGCGCAGGCCCAGGAGGCCAAGCTGGACCACATCTGCAAGAAACTGCAGCTCAAGGCCGGCGAGCGCTACCTGGACGTGGGCTCCGGCTGGGGGGCGCTGCTGCTGTGGGCCGCCGAGAACTACGGCGTGGACGCCACCGGCATCACCTTGTCGAAGAACCAGCACGCGTACGTGAGCCAGCTGATCGAGGAGCGCGGCCTCACGGGGCGCGTGCGGGTGGAGCTCCTGGACTACCGCGAGCTCAAGCCGGCGCAGCGCTTCCACAAGATTTCTTCGGTGGGCATGTTCGAGCACGTGGGCCGCGCCAACATGGGCGCGTACTTCCGCCAGATCTTCGACCTGCTCGAGCCCGGCGGCCTGGCCATGAACCACGGCATCACCTCCGGCCAGCTCGACCAGCAGCAGCTGGGCGCGGGCATGGGCGACTTCATCGAGAAGTACATCTTCCCCGGCGGCGAGCTGCTGCACGTGACGCATGTGCTGCGCGAAATGGCGGCCGCGGGCCTGGAAATGGTGGACACGGAGAACCTGCGCCCGCACTACGCCCGCACGTTGTGGGCATGGTCCGATGCGCTCGAGGCGCGGTTGCAGCAGGCGCGCGAAGTGCTGCGCCAGAGCACCGGCGACGAGGTCCGCGCCGAGCGCGTGCTGCGCGCCTACCGCCTGTACCTGGCCGGCTCGGCCATGAGCTTCGAGCAGGGCTGGATCGCGCTGCACCAGATGCTGGCCATCAAGCCGGACGCCGACATGAACAGCGGCACTTTGCGCGGCGCGCAATCGGAGTACCCTTTCACCCGCAACCACATCTACAACAGGTGAAACATGCTCTATCGCTTCAAGTCACAGGCAACCGAAGACGTCGTCATGATGGAAGGCAATGCCAGGCAACTGCTCGACATCGTCGGCAAGGCCTCGAGCAAGGGCATCCTCACGGCGGACCAGCTTCCCGCGGCCATCGACGCGCTGGAAAGCGCGGTGAAGCAGGACGCCCTGAACAACAAGCACAACCATGACGCCTTTGCCGCAGAGAACCATGCGGACGATGCGGAGCGCGTGCATGTGGGGCTGCACCAGCGTGCCGCGCCCTTGATCCACATGTTCAAGCGCGCGCAAGCCGAGGGTCGCGACGTCGTCTGGGGGGTCTAGTCCACCGTGGCGCCGCTGGTCTTCACGACCGCGGCCCACTTCTTGTGCTCGCTATCGATGAGCCTGGCGAATTCCGCAGGCGTGTTGCCGCTGGGCAAGGCGCCCTGGGCGACGAGCTTTTCCTTGATGGCGGGCGTGCCCAGCGACTTGGCCACTTCCTGCTGGATGCGATGGACGATGTCCGGCGGCGTGCCGGCCGGCGCCAGCAGGCCGAACCACGAGCTGGCCTCGTAGCCCTTGAGCGAAGGTCCGCCCGCCTCTTCCACCGTCGGCACGTCGGGCAGGGCGGGCGAGCGCTGCGCGCTGGTCACCGCCAGCGCCTTGAGCTTGCCGCCCTTGATCTGCGCCAGGGACGAGGGCAGGTTGTCGAACATCACTTCCGTGTTGCCGGCCACCAGGTCCATCACGGCCGGGCCGGAGCCGCGATAGGGGATGTGCGTCATGTAGCTGCCGGTCATGCTCTTGAACAGCTCGCCGGCCAGGTGGATGGACGTGCCGCTGCCGCTGGAGGCCATGCTCAGCTTGCCGGGATGCGTCTTGGCGTAGGCAATGAAGTCCTGCACCGAGTTGATGCCCATCTGCCGGGCCTTGTCGGCATTCATTTCCATCACGTTGGGCACCGCCGCCACCAGGGTGATGGGCGCGAAGTCCTTGATCGGGTCGTAGGGCAGCTTGGGATACAGCGCCCGGTTGATGCCGTGCGTGCCCACCGTGCCCATGAGCAGCGTGTAGCCGTCGGGCGCAGAGCGCGCCACGATCTCGGCGCCCACGTTGCCGCCGGCACCGGCGCGGTTGTCCACGATGAACTGCTGGCCGAAGGCCTTCGACAGCTCCGGCGCAATGGCCCGCGCCAGGATGTCGGTGGTGCCGCCCGGTGCAAAGGGCACGACGATGCGTACCGAGTGGGTGGGCCAGGCCGCCTGGGCCATGGCGGCGCCGCTGAAGGCCAGCAGCGTGCAGGCGCCGGCGGCGCCCAGCAGCGCCCGGCGATGAATGAGGAAAGGCTTGTTGTGCATGACGCGCTCCAGTCAACTGTGCAGACGAAGGGGCCGTGCGGCCCCATGCGCCTGTTTTAAGAGCGAAGGCCGCAATTCGATGCGAGTAATAACCCCGGGGGGAGCGCGCAGCCGCGACATCAGCCGTCGGACTTGCGCACCGAGGCGATGAGCTTGTCGAGCATGGTGCCCAGGTGCTCGCGCTCCCGGGCCGTCATGTCGGTCAGCAGCTGCGCTTCGCGCTCCTGCGCGCGCGCCAGTGCAACGTCGTACACGGCCCGGCCGGCAGCGCTCAGGTAGAGCCGGCTGCGGCGCTGGTCCGTCGGGTCTTCGTGGCGCTGCAGCCGCTTTGCGCGCTGCAGGCCGGCCAGCGCGCGGCTCACCGCCATCTTGTCCATGCCGCTGTACTCGGCCACCTGGCTGGCATTGCAGCCGGGCTGCCTGGCAACCATTGCCATCACGCGCCATTCGTTGAGCGAGAGCTGCAGCGGCTTGCCCACGCGCTGCTCGAACGGCCGCGCCGTGAGATTGACGACCCGCACCAGCTTGAGGATGAGCAGGTCGTCGTTGCCCATGATGTGCTCTCGATCCGTTGGCTGCTAGCCCAGCATCCGCAGGGCCGCGTCGGCGACCCGGGTGGCGTCGATGCGCGACTGCGCCTCCAGGATCGGGGAGTAGCCCACCGGAATGCGCGGCGCGCCCAGGCGGGCCACCCTGCAGCCGGTGAGTTCGGCCGCGGTGGCCGCGATCTCGGCGCCGAAGCCGGCGGTCTGCACCGCCTCGTGCGCCACCAGCAGGTGCCCGGTTCGCGCGCACGACTCGAGCACCATCTCGCGGTCCCAGGGCCACAGCGTGCGCAGGTCGATCAGGTCGGCCTCGATGCCTTGCGCGGCCAGTTCGGTGCAGGCCTGCTCGCAAATGTGCACCTGCCGGCTCCAGCTCACGATGGTGATTGCATTGCCCTTGCGCACGCGCCGGCCTTCGCCGAGCCTGGCGACATGGCTGGCATCCACGTCGCCCCGAAGGCCCCACAGGGTCTTGTGCTCGATGTAGGCCACCGGGTCGCCGCAGTGCATGGCCGCGCGCAGCAGGCTGAAGTTGTCCTGCGGCGTGGACGGGCAAACCACCACCAGCCCGGGCAGGTGCGCAAACCAGGCCTCGAGCGACTGCGAATGCTGCGCCGCCGACGCGTCCCAGATGCCGCCCGGCATGCGCGCCACCAGCGGCACGCGGCCCTGGCCGCCGAACATGAATCGGTTCTTGGCGGCCTGGTTCACCAGCTCGTCCATGCCGCACAGCGCGAAGTCGACCACGCGCATCTCGACCACCGGGCGCAGGCCCGCCAACGCCATGCCCACGCCGGCACCCATGATGGCGGCCTCGCTGATCGGTGTGTCGATGACGCGCTGGCTGCCAAAGCGTGCCTGCAGCCCGTGGTACTGGCCGAAGATGCCGCCGCGCCCCACGTCCTCGCCGAGCACGACCACGCGCGAATCCACTTCCATCTCGCGCATCACCGCCATGGCGGCGGCCTGCGCATAGCTCATGTCTCGCACTTCGCCAAATGCGAAGCGGCCGGCGCCTGCGGCCTGCATGGTCAGATCCATTGCCCGGCTCCGGTGTTCTGCACGTCGGCAAAAGCCGCGTCGGCTTGAGGCCATGGCGCAGCGTCGGCCGCTGCCAGCGCTGCCTCGACCTCGGCCTGCGCCTCGTTCTCGATAGCATCGAGTGCGCGGGGCGGCGTGCCGCTTTGCAAGAGCTTTGCGCGTGCACGCGCAATGGGGTCGGTCTGCAGCGCCGCCTCCAGCTCGTTCGGATTGCGGTAGGCCGCCACGTCGACGGACACATGGCCCTTGACGCGATAGGTGAGCGCATGCAGCAGGCGCGGGCCCTGGCCGCCGCGTACCTGCGCCACCAGGTCTGCCGCGGCTTCGTGCACGGCGAACACATCGTTGCCGTCGACCTGGCGAGCAGGAATGTCCAGCGCCGCGGCACGGGCCGATGCGCCGTCGCCGGCGGTCATGGGGCCGC
Organism: Pseudomonadota bacterium; assembly: GCA_018241905.1. Taxonomy (GTDB): domain Bacteria; phylum Pseudomonadota; class Gammaproteobacteria; order Burkholderiales; family Burkholderiaceae_C; genus Variovorax. The sequence goes on along the minus strand of JAFECZ010000323.1, from coordinate 902 downwards.
TGGCGGTGGTGGCGCTCCAGCGGTTGTCTTCGCAGACGAAAAGCACCGGCAGCTCGTACACGCGCGCCCAGTTCAGCGCCTCGAGAAACGGCCCGCGGTTGATGGCACCGTCGCCGAAGAAACAAGTGGTGATGGCATCGCGCTGCTGGATCTTCTGCGCATGCGCCGCGCCCACCGCAATGGGCAGGCCGGCCGCGACCACGCCGTTGGCGCCGAGCATGCCCACCGAGAAATCCGCGATGTGCATGGAGCCGCCCTTGCCGCCATTGAAGCCGTTGGCCTTGCCGAACAGCTCGCACATCATGCGCGTGAGGTCGGCCCCCTTGGCCAGCGTGTGGCCGTGGCCGCGATGGGTGGAGGTGATGTAGTCGCTGGCGCGCAGATGTACGCACACGCCTGCGGGCACTGCCTCTTGTCCGGTCGAAAGATGCAGCGGCCCGCGCACCTTGGCGGCGGCGCCGGCCTGCTGGCCGTAGGCGCTCACGCCGCCCTGGCTGGCGGCCTCGGCGGCGTTCTCGAAGGCGCGGATGCGCAGCATCGTGCGGTACAGCGCCAGCGGCTGGTTCAAAGCTGAAGTCGTCAAGTCCATTCCGGTTTCAGCGCAGACCTGCACTGCGCTTGGGCAGAAATCGTATCGATCGTGACCATTTCGGTATGTGCGGACTAACCCGGTCCATCGAAAGAAGTGTTCATTCGCGCGGCTGCGCCGGCGCTTCGTCCTGCCATTGCTTGAGGCGGCGATAGAGCGTGCCGCGCGACACACGCAACTGTCGTGCCGCCTGCGAGATGTTGCCGCCGCAGCCGCCCAGCGTGTCTTCGATCAGCTTGCGGCTGTGGCCGCGCAGGCTGCTGTCGCCCGTGGCCGATGCGCAGTCTTCGTCTTGCATCGGTGCGGCATGCGA
>JAFECZ010000322.1 GCA_018241905.1 Pseudomonadota bacterium | reverse complement strand
TTGCATGGAGCGCCAGCGCACCCTGTACGGCCGCGGCTGGGACCACTACTGCACCATGCGCCCAGGCATCACGGGCCTGTGGCAGGTCAGCGGACGCAATCGCCTCCCTTACGCCAAGCGGGTCGAACTCGACGCCTACTATGTCGACAACTGGTCGCTCTGGCTGGACGTCAGAATCCTGCTCAAGACAGTGAAGGTGGTCGTTACGGGAGATGGCTCTCGATGAGCTCCACAAGGCGGATCTACGTGGCGGGGCACAAGGGCATGGTGGGCAGCGCCATCGTGCGCAGCCTGCAGCGCCGGGGCGTGGACTCGATCATCTCGCGCACGCATGCCGAGCTCGACCTGACCGACCAGGCCGACGTGCGCGCCTTCTTCGCCAAGGAACAGCCCGACGAGGTGTACCTGGCGGCGGCCCGGGTGGGCGGCATCCACGCCAACAACACCTACCCGGCGGAGTTCATCTACGCCAACCTGATGGTGCAGAACAACGTGGTTCACGAGGCATGGCGCGCGGGCGTGCAGCGCCTGCTGTTTCTGGGCTCCAGCTGCATCTATCCGCGCATGGCGCACCAACCCATGGCGGAAGAGGCGCTCCTCACCGGCAGGCTCGAGGCCACCAACGAGCCCTATGCCATTGCCAAGATCGCCGGCATCAAGCTGTGCGAGAGCTACAACCGCCAGTATGGCACCGACTACCGCAGCGTGATGCCCACCAACCTGTACGGCCCGGGCGACAACTACCACCCGGAGAACAGCCATGTGGTGCCGGCCATGATCCGGCGCTTCCACGAGGCCAAGGTGGCGAACGCGCCCTTTGTGACCATCTGGGGAACGGGCCGCGCCAAGCGCGAATTCCTCTACGTGGACGACATGGCCGAGGCCTGCGTGCACACCATGCAGCTGCCGCGCGAGGTGTACGCCGCGCACACGCAGCCAATGGAGAGCCACATCAACGTTGGAACCGGCGAGGACTTGTCCATTGCCGAACTCGCCCTGCTGATCGCCGAGGCCGTCGGCTACAGCGGCGGCCTGAAGTACGACACCTCCAAGCCCGACGGCACGCCGCGCAAGCTGCTCGACGTGTCGCTGCTGAACAAGCTTGGCTGGAAGGCAAGCACTTCGCTGCGCGAGGGCCTTGCGCATGCCTACGCAGATTTCCTGGCCCATCAGGCGCACGAGCTTGAAGCCGTTGCCGCGGCTTGAGCGCCTTGACCCGGGTGACGTATCGTCGGCCGGCGCGTCCCGCGCCGTCCACGGGCCACGCATGACATCCGAACCGGTCGTACTGGTGCCGCCGGGCGCGGGCGGCGTACGTGACTACGCAGAGGTCATGAATCGGCACATCCCGGCCCGCATCCTTGCGCCCGACCGCGACACGCCGCTTGCCGACTACGGCAGCGGCGACCTGGTGCTGAACTTCAGCGGCTACGGCTACCACCCGCGCGGCATTCCCCGCTGGCTGGTCGAGCGGCTCACCCAGGTGCGCGCAAGCGGCAGGCAGGTCGGCATCTATTTTCACGAGCTGTTCGCGACCGAGCCGCCCTGGCGCTCCGCCTTCTGGCTGGGGCCGACGCAGCGGCGCATCGCGGCCGACCTGGGCAACCTTGCCAGCTACTGGCTGACCAGTTGCAACGGGGCGGCGCAGTGGCTGCGGGACAACTGCGCGCCGGCGCCGCACCGCGTGCTGCCGGTGTACTCGAACGTGGGCGAGCTTGCGGCCTTGCCCGCCACCGAACGCGCCGACAAGATCGTGGTGTTCGGCGGGCCGGCCATCCGATCGCAGATGTATCGCCGGCTCGGCCCCGCCTTCTGGCGCTGGGTGATGGAGGGAGGGCTGGCCGTGCATGACATCGGCCCGCCGATCTGCACTGCAGATTACGACCGCCTGCGCGACACGCAGCGCATCCACGCCCACGGCAGCCTGCCGGCCGAGCAGGTCAGCCAGCGCCTGGCGCAGGCCCGCTTCGGCCTGCTGTGCTATCCACCCAGGGTCGCGGCCAAGAGCGGCGTGTTCGCAGCCTACAGCGCCCACGGCGTGTGCCCGATTCTTCTTGCCGACGACTACCAGGTCCACGACGGCCTGGTGCCCGACCGGCACTATGCGGCGGGGTACGCCGGCTTCCAGGAAAGAAGGCTCGATGCCGCCGCGATAGGCAAGGCGGTGTTCGACTGGTACCAACCGCATCGCGTCGATGCACACGCACAGGCCTTTCGCGACCTGATGCGTGCGACCACCTGAGCCTGCCCGCCATGGCCACCGGCACCGCCGCCTTCGCCCGACCGGCCCCCGGCATCGCCGCCGCGCGCGTGAGCCTGACCGGCCGCCTGTTCATCTCGGTGATGCTGATCCTCATCTTCGAGGGCGCGATCCGCAAATGGGTGAGCAGCGCCAGCACGCTGCCGCTGATCCTGCTGCGCGACCTGCTGGCGAGCTACGTGGTGGTGCGCGCCCTCACGCATGGCCATTTCCGCCACCAGCGGGCGGTGCTCCAGGTCATGGTGCCGTGGTCCGCCTGTGTGCTCGGCTGGGGCCTGCTGCAGTTGACGCTGGGCGAGAGCAACTTTGCGGTGCTGCTGATCGGCCTGCGCTTCTGGCTTCTGTACATCTGGTTCGCGCTGGCCGCCGCCGCCGGCATGAACGAGCGCGACTACATCGCGGCCGTACGGACACTGCTCTACACCCTGATCCTGATGGCGCCGCTGGGCCTTCTGCAGCGCTATTCGCCGCCCGGCGCCTTCATCAACCAGACGCTGGACACCGATGCGGAGGACCTGTTCACGGTGGTTGCCGGCGTGGTTCGCACCACGGGCACGTTCAGCTTCACCTCGGGCTTCGGCACGTTCATCAACATCTGCACGCCCTTTGCGCTGGGCGCCTTCGCGGCGCGCAGGCACAAGACCTCGCACCGCATCTTCGCGCTTGTCGTGCTGGGCGCGCTGATCATCTGCACGCTCGTCAGTGGCGCCCGCTCGTCCTTCGTCTATACGGGCGCGATGCTGGGGCTGTACCTGCTGGGCAACCTTGCCTTTGCGCCGCTCAGGCGAAAGGGCATTGTGCTGTTCACGGGCGTGGTGGCGCTGGTCGTGGTGGGCGGCCTGGCCTTCGTGTTCCAGGGCACCGTGGATGCCATCCAGGAACGCTTCCAGGCCGCCTCGCAGAACGAGGACGCGGTTGCGCGTGTCCTCGCCATCTTCCTCGGCGAGCCCGCGGCATTGGAAAAGGCGGGCTGGCTGGGCGTCGGAATCGGCCTCGGCTCGAACCTGGCGCAGTATGTGCAAACGGGCGGGCGAGCGTTCGTGTATGCCGAATCGGAGGCCGGGCGCACGGTCATCGAAGGCGGTGTGGTGGGCGCCATGTTCCTCTTCATGAAGCTGATCTTCATCATCGCCGGCGTCGCATTCGCCCTGAAGCGCTCGATGCAGACGCGCGCCATCTTTCCGCTGCTTGTCTGGTTCACCGTTGCCGTGGCCTTTCTGAGCTGGCCGGCCATCGGTCAGCTCACTGCCAACGGCTTGCTGGGTGTCCTGCTCGCGCTGGGATTGCTGAGCCTGCGCTACCCGCAACTGCGGCTGTTCACCTGAAGCGCGCATGAGGTTCCTTCACCTGATCTCCTCGGTGGACGCCGCCGGCGGCGGCCCCATCGAAGGCGCTGCGCAATTGCACCGCGCGCTGGCCGCGCAGGGGCACGCCGGCGAGTTCGCGTCGCTGGACGCCCCGGGTGCTGCATGCGTGCACGAATTTCGCGCCGCGCCGCTGCATGCGCTGGGCCCGGGGCGCGGGCGCTTCGGCTACAGCCCGAGCCTGCGGCCCTGGCTGCAGGCCAACGCCAGCCGCTTCGATGCGGTGATCGTCAATGGCCTGTGGCAGTACGTCGGGCTGGGGACGCGCAACGCCCTGGCGGGCACGGCCACGCCCTATTTCGTCTTTCCGCACGGCATGCTGGATCCGTGGTTCAAGCAGCGCTATCCGCTCAAGCACCTCAAGAAGTGGCTCTACTGGCCCTGGGCCGAATACCGCGTTCTGCGCGACGCCAGCCGCGTATTGTTCACTTGCGAAGAAGAGCGGCTGCTGGCGCGTCGCAGCTTCTGGCTCTATCGATGCAAGGAGGCCATCGCCTCCTTCGGCACGGCGGCGCCGCAGGACGATGCGGCGGCCTCCCGCAATGCTTTCCATACCGCCTTCCCGCAATTGCAGGGCAAGCGCGTGCTGCTGTACCTGGGCCGCATCCATTCCAAGAAAGGGTGCGACCTGCTGATCGAGGCCTTCGCCAAGGTCTGCCGCAATGCGCCCGACGTGCACCTGGTCATGGCCGGCCCCGACCAGACGAATTGGCGGCCGGCACTCGAGGCGCTGGCCCGGGAGTCGGGCGTGGGCGAGCGCGTGTGCTGGGCCGGCATGCTGACCGGCGAGCTCAAGTGGGGCGCGTTCCGCTGCGCAGATGCCTTTTGCCTGCCCTCGCATCAGGAGAACTTCGGCATCGCGGTAGTCGAAGCGCTGGCCTGCAACTGCCCGGTGCTGATCAGCGACAAGGTGAACATCTGGCGCGAGATCCAGCAGGCCCGCGCCGGCCTGGTCGCGCCCGACACGCTGGCCGGCACGCAGCAATTGCTGCAGCGCTGGCTGGCCATGCCCGCGCCCGAATGGCAGCGCATGCGCGATGCGGCCGGGCAGTGCTTCGAGCAGAGCTTCCGCATGGACCAGGCGGCACAGACGCTCGTGCGGATCGTGCAGGAATCGGGAGGCACGCCGCTGCCAGCCGTCGCATGAAGCTGCTGCTCTACGGCATCAACTTCGCGCCGGAAATGACCGGCATCGGCAAGTACACCGGGGAGATGGCGCAGTGGCTCGCCGCCCAGGGCCACGAGGTCCGGGTGATCACCGCGCCGCCCTACTACCCCGCGTGGGCCGTGTGGCCGGGCCACAGCGCCAGCCGCTACCGCAGCGAGACCTGGCATGGCGTCGAAGTGATACGCACGCCGCTGTGGGTACCGCGGCAGCCGTCGGGCCTGCGCCGGCTGATTCACCTCTCGAGCTTCGCACTGGCCAGCCTGCCCACGTTGCTGGGCCAGTGGCGCTGGCGCCCCGACGTGGTCTGGGTGGTGGCCCCTGCGCTTGCGTGCACGCCCGGTGCGCTGGCCCTTTCGCGACTGTCGGGCGCGCGCGCGTGGCTGCACATTCAAGACTACGAAGTCGACGCCGCATTCGAGCTGGGCCTGCTCAAGGGCAAGCGCCTGCATGCCTGCGTGAGCGCTGCGGAGCGCTGGCTGATGCGCCGCTTCGACCGTGTCTCGACGATCTCCCAGCGCATGCTCGATCGCGCCCGCTCCAAGGGCGTGGACAACGCCCGGCTCGCGCACCTGCCCAACTGGGTCGACGTGGCCGCCGTTCAGCCGTTGACGAAGCCCAGCAGCTTCAGGGCGCAACTGGGCATTTCCACGGATGCGGTGGTGGCGCTCTACTCGGGCAACATGGGCGCCAAGCAAGGGCTCGAAGTGCTGGCCGGCCTGGCGCGCAAACTGGCGCGCCGCCCCGACATCCAGTTCGTCTATTGCGGCCAGGGCGGCGGGCGCGAGGCACTGGTGCAGGCGTGCGCCGGCTTGCCCAACGTCCACTGGCTCGACCTGCAGCCGGTCGAGCGCCTGCCCGATCTGCTGGGCCTGGCAGACATCCACTTGCTTCCGCAGCGGGCCGATGCGGCCGACCTGGTCATGCCGTCCAAGCTCACCGGCATGCTCAGCAGCGGCCGGCCGGTGGTGGCAGGCACGCGCGCCGACACCGAACTCGGTCAGGTGGTGGCGCAGTGCGGCAGGCTGGCCGAGCCCGACAACGCGGATTCGTTCGCCAACGCGGTGGAAGAACTTGCCGACCAGGCGCAGCTGCGGCTGGCGCTGGGGCAGCGGGCACGCACCTGGGCCGTGGAGAACCTCGCGCGCGATTCGGTGCTTCGGCGCTTCGAGTCGGCGTTGCGCGACTGCATCGCCAGCTCCCGCTAGAGGCAAGGCCCTCGCCTTGCTTCCAGCCCGCCGGCGCGGACCTACTGGTTCTCCGGAAGAATGCTCTCGTAGTTGTAGTCGGCGGCCCGGTAGCGGCCGTAGCGATAGCTGCCGTACGAGCGACGCGAGATGTCGATGCCGTTGAGCAGCACGCCGGCAGCCGTCTTGCCGCCCAGCGACAGGCGGCGCATCGATTCCTTGAGCTCGCCCATCGTCGACAGGTC
>JAFECZ010000321.1 GCA_018241905.1 Pseudomonadota bacterium | reverse complement strand
AGCTGGCGGCCGCTTTCCGCCAGCACCGATTGCGCCAGCGGCAGCACGCGCCGGATGTGGTCGCGGCTGGCCAGCTCCGGCACCACGCCGCCATAGGCCTGGTGCATGGCGATCTGGCTGTGCAGGGCATGGCTGAGCAGGCGCGGTACGGCCGCGCCTTGCACGTCGACCAGCGCCACGCCGGTTTCATCGCAGGAGGATTCGATTCCCAGAACGAGCATCCGGGGAGTTTAGGCGCGCGCCGCCGCGCAGGCCGGGCCAAGGGCATTCGAAGAAGCGGCGTGCGGGCGTCCGCCCTGCAGCGCCTCAGGACATGATGACCTGCAGGCTTCGCTCGTAGGCGCCGGTGAGCTGGTCGAAGCGCACCAGCAGCGCCTCGCTCGTGCGCACCAGCGCCATGCGGCCATCGGCGCTGTCGGCATTGCGCACGCCGCCCAGCAGCAGCAGCCACTCGTCGCGCGCCTGCGCGAGCGTGGCGCGGATTTCGACCGAGCTCAGGGGCGTCTGCTCCAGATCGAGCAGTGCGGCCTCGAACTCGTCCATGGTCAGCGTGAGGCGCCCGCGCGCGCCTTCGGCGCGAAGCAGCGAGGCCAGCAGCGCGTCCTTGGCCAGCCGCTGGGCGCGCATGCGCTGGCGGCCGCAGATGTTGACGATGCGCAGGGCGTTGCGGGCGCCGGTGGCTTCCAGCGCGCCGGCAAGCGCTTCGGCAGCGCCCAGCAAGGCCTCTGCACGCTCGTCGATTTCGGCCAGCGTGCCGGGCCCCGCGCGTTCGTCCAGGGCCAGGCTCAAAGGCTCCCAGGCGCGGCGCACCTGGGCCAGGCTGTGCGCGGCGCGGGTGTCCAGCACCAGGCCGTCCAGGTGCTCCAGGTTGTGCTGCACCCGCTGCACCGACTCCTTGCGCAGCACCCGGCCGCGCTGCACGTCGACGCCGGCCACATCTTGCGCCGCCAGGCGCGCCAGGCGCTGCGACAACATGCGCAACTGGCCCGCGCGATTGATGGATTCGGCCCATTGCGCGGCCTCCAGCAGCGAGCGCGAAACCTCGCCCAGCCGCAGGTTGGCATGCATGGCGGCGCCGCGCAGCAATACGAAGGCCTCGTCCTCGGCGATGCCGCGGGCCGACATGAGCAGGCCCTTGGCGCGATCGATCCACTTGCGCTCGTCCAGGCGCGTGCGCAAGTCATCCAACTCGGCACGCAGGCCGGCCTCGCGCTGCCAGCGTGCCTGCACCTGGCCCACCAGATTCAGCAGCCCCGGCGCATCGAGACCGCCCAGCGGGGCCCAGGCATGCACCCCTCGTTCCACCCAGCGCGCCGGATCGTCCGGCGCCGACACGCAGAGAAGGCCCAACCCACAAGGCGGCACGCCCTGCCACGCCTTGAGCGCATCGAGCAGCGCAGGCTCCTGGCCGGCCTGCGTGGCGCACAGCAGGACCTGTCGCGGTGCATCGGCCGCGACTTTGCGCACCATGCTGCGGCAAGTTGTTTCGTCCGGGTCTGCGAACTCGGTGCCGGCAAGCAGGGCACGCACGGTGGCCGATGCAAGCGCTGCATCGGCTTCGCTTGAAAAGACTAGAAGCACAGAGGCCATGGCAAGGCCACCAGCATAGGCCAGGCCAGCCCGGAGCTCAGGCACGGCTCTTGCGTAGAGGTGATCGCGGTGTAACGAAGCACCGCTTTGGTGAAGACGAGGCGGCTCGCCGCCCCGACGCCCTGCGCTGCTGCCCGGGGCGCATCACCCGGCCTGGCGCTCCGCCCCCGGCGCGCCTCCCCCACATTGCTCAACGTTTCGGCCCTCTGCAGGCAAGGCCGAAGCAACGTCGCACGGAAAAGCCATGACCAGCTTCAAGTCCTTTCTGAAATCGGGCCACGGGCCCACCCTCTTCGCTGCCTTCCTGTACTTTGCGTTCTCGTGCTGCATCTGGGTGCTCAACGGCGCCATGGCGCCCTTCATTGGTGAAAGCTTCGAACTCTCGCCGGCGCAGAAAGGCCTGATGCTGTCGATACCGATCATTGCCGGCGCCCTCATGCGCTTTCCGCTGGGCGTGCTGTCGCAATACATCGGCCGCAAGAACGCCACGCTGGTCGAGATGGGCCTGATCGCGGTGGCCATGCTGTTCGGCTTCTTCATGGTCGACAGCTTCAACGGGCTGCTGGCCATGGGCGTGCTGCTGGGCATCGCGGGGGCCAGCTTCGGCGTGGCGCTGTCGCTGGGAGCCGGCTGGTTCCCGCCGCAGCACAAGGGCCTGGCCATGGGCCTGGTGGGAGCGGGCAACGTGGGCACTGCCGTGTCGGTGCTGGTGGCGCCGCCGCTTGCACAGTGGCTGGGCTGGCAGAGCGTGTACGCCGTGGCCGCCTGCGCCATCCTGGTGCCGATGCTGGTCATGGTGATGTTCGCCAAGGAGCCGCCGGACGTGAGCAAGCACGCCGGCCTGCGCGACCACGTGGCCTGCCTGTTCGAGAAGGACGGCTGGGTGTTCAGCCTGATCTACGGCGTGACCTTCGGCGGCTTCATCGGCCTGACCACCTTCCTGCCCTCCTACTACTACGAGCAGTTCGGCGTGAGCAAGGTGCAGGCGGGCCAGCTGACCATGCTGGCCGCCTTCATGGGCGCGGCGGTGCGCGTCTTCGGCGGCTGGATCTCGGACCGCTGGGGCGGCGTCAATGCACTGACGCTGGTGCTGGCGGTCGTGGCGGTGGCACTGGGCGCGGTGGGCCTGGCCTCGTCGTCGCTGGTGGTCACCACGATGCTGCTGATCGTGTGCTTTGCTGCGCTCGGCGCGGGCAATGGCGCGCTCTTCCAGCTGGTGCCGCTGCGCTGGCCCGCCAGCACCGCGGTGGCGGGCTCCATGATCGGCGAGATCGGCGCGCTGGGCGGTGGCCTGGTGCCCAATGCCATGGGGCTGTCGAAGCAGTACCTGGGCAGCTACCTCTGGGGCTTCGTGTTCTTTGCATTGCTGTCCCTGGTCATGCTGGGCGTGATGCGCGTCATGCAGACCCGCTGGACCCGCACCTGGGCCGAGCGCGGCGGCCGCGCACGCGTTGCGGCCGACGGCGTGGCGACCGCGCGGGCCTGATCGATCGAGAAACTCTTGCAGGGATGCTGGCCATGAAAAAGCTCAAGCTCGTACTGATCGGCAACGGCATGGCCGGCGTGCGCACCATCGAGGAGCTCCTGAAGATCGCGCCGCAGCTCTACGACATCACCGTCTTCGGCGCCGAGCCGCATCCCAACTACAACCGGATCATGCTGTCGCCGGTGCTGGCGGGCGAGCAGACGGTGGACGAGATCGTGCTCAACAGCTGGGCCTGGTATTCGCAGAACGGCATCACACTGCATGCCGGCAAGAAGGTGGTGGAGGTCGATCGCGTGAAGCGCATCGTGCGTGCCGTGGACGCGCAAGGCGCCGCAACCGAAGCCAGGTACGACCGCCTTCTGGTGTGCACCGGCTCCAACCCGTTCATGCTGCCGGTGCCCGGCAAGGACCTGAAGGGCGTGATCGCCTACCGCGACATTGCCGACACCGACTACATGATCGAGACCGCCCGCACGCACAGGAACGCGGTGGTCATCGGCGGCGGCCTGCTGGGCCTGGAAGCGGCCAACGGCCTGGCGCTGCGCGGCATGAGCGTGACGGTGGTGCATGCCTGCGACTGGCTGATGGAACGACAACTCGACAGCGTGGCCGGTGGACTGCTGCAACAGTCGCTGGAAGAGCGCGGCCTGCGCTTCATGCTGGGCGCGCAGACGCAAGAGCTTCTGGGCAATGAAGAAGGCCGGGTGCGCGCCATCCGGTTCAAGGACGGCTGCGAGCTGCCCGCCGACCTGGTCGTGATGGCGGTGGGCATCCGCCCCAACATCGAACTGGCCCGGCAGATGCACCTGCACTGCGAGCGCGGTATCGTGGTGAACGACACCATGCAGACGGTGACAGATGCGCGCATCTACTCGGTGGGCGAATGCGCCCAGCACCGCGGCGTGGCCTACGGGCTGGTGGCGCCCCTGTTCGAGCAGGCCAAGGTGGCGGCCAACCACCTGGCCCAGTTCGGCATCGGCCGATATGCGGGCTCCCTCACGTCGACCAAGCTCAAGGTCACGGGCATCGACCTGTTCAGCGCCGGCGAATTCATGGGCGGCGAGGGCTGCGAGGAGATCGTGATGAACGATCCCTTCGGCGGCGTCTACAAGAAGCTGGTGATCCGGGACGACAAGCTGGTGGGCGCCTGCCTCTACGGCGACACGATCGACGGCAGCTGGTACTTCAAGCTGCTGTGCGAAGGCAGCGACGTGAGCGGCGTACGCGACAGACTGATGTTTGGAGAACCCGACCTCCATGGCTGAAACGAGATCCACCTGCCCGTACTGCGGCGTGGGCTGCGGAGTGATCATCGAGTCCGAAGGCGCGCAGATCACCGGCGTGCGCGGCGACCCGCAGCATCCAGCCAACTTCGGACGGCTGTGCACCAAGGGGTCGACCCTGCACCTGACGGCCACGATGGAAGTCACGCGGCAGACGCGCCTGCTGCAGCCCATGCAGCGGCTGGTGCGCGGCGGCCCGCCGCAGCCGGTGAGCTGGGACAGCGCGCTCGACACGGCCGCCTCCAGGTTCGCGCGCACCATCGAGCAGCACGGCCCCGACGCCGTGGGCTTCTACGTGTCGGGCCAGTTGCTGACGGAGGACTACTACGTCTTCAACAAGCTGGCCAAGGGCCTGGCAGGAACCAACAACATCGACACCAACTCGCGCCTGTGCATGAGCAGCGCGGTGGCCGGCTACAAGAAGACGCTGGGCGCCGACGCACCGCCCGCGTGCTACGAAGACTTCGACCACGCGCAGTGCCTGTTCTTCGTGGGCAGCAACGCGGCCTGGGCGCACCCCATACTTTTTCGGCGCATCGAGGACGCCAAGCGCGCCAACCCGGCGATGAAGATCGTGGTGGCCGACCCACGGCGCACCGACACGGCCGAGATCGCCGACCTGTTCCTGCCCATCCAGCCCGGCACCGACGTCATGCTGTTCCACGGCATGCTGCACCTGATGCTGCAGCACGGCTGGACACGGCCCGACTACATCGCCGGGCACACCAGCGGCTTCGAGTCGCTCGAGGCCATGGTGCGCGACTGCACACCGGACAAGGTGGCGCAGGTCTGCGGAATCTCCACCGATCAGCTGCTGGAGGCGGCGCGCCTGTTCGCCACCTCGGCCGCCACGCTGAGCCTGTACTGCCAGGGGCTGAACCAATCGTCCAGCGGCACCGCGAAGAACACCGCGCTCATCAACCTGCACCTGGCCACGGCGCAGATCGGCAAGCCGGGTGCCGGGCCCTTCTCGCTCACCGGCCAGCCCAATGCCATGGGCGGGCGCGAGGTGGGCGGGCTGGCCAACCTGCTGTCGGCGCACCGCGACCTGGCCAATGCGCAACACCGCGCCGAAGTGGCCGCGCTGTGGGGCGTGCCGCAGGTGCCCGACAAGCCGGGCAAGACGGCCGTGGAAATGTTCCAGGCCGCCGCCGACGGCGAGATCCGGGCCCTGTGGATCGCCTGCACCAACCCTGCGCAGTCGATGCCCGACCAGCGCACGGTGCGCCGGGCCCTGGAGCGCTGCGAATTCGTGGTGGTGCAGGAAGCCTTTGCCACCACGGCCACCTGCGCCTATGCCGACTTGCTGCTGCCTGCCACGACCTGGGGCGAGAAGACCGGCACGGTGACCAACAGCGAGCGCCGCATCTCTCGCGTTCGCCGTGCCGTAGCGGCACCCGGCGCTGCGCGGCACGACTGGTCCATTGCGGCGGACTTCGCGCGCAGGCTGCAAGCCCTGCTGCCTGCGCAGCGGTCGCGCCCTTCTCTCTTTCCCTATGCGCTGGACAGCGAATCCGGCGCCGAGGCGATCTGGAACGAGCACCGCGAATCGACGCGCGGCCGTGACCTGGACATCACGGGCCTTTCCTGGTCCGTGCTCGATGCCGACGGCCCGCAGCAGTGGCCGTATGCCGCCCATGACGCGGGGGTGCGCCAAGTCGGCAAGGCCCGCCTGTACGAAGACGGCGTGTTCGCCACCCCGGACGGCCGCGCCCGCTTCGTCGCCGCGACCTACCAGCCCACCGCCGAGCAGCGCGAGCCGCGCTACCCCATCTCGCTCAACACGGGCCGCCTGCGCGACCAGTGGCACGGCATGAGCCGCACCGGCACCCTTGGGCGCCTGTTCGGCCACGTGGCCGAGCCGGCCGTGCAGCTGCATCCGCAGGACATGGCGCAGCGCAGCCTGAAAGA
>JAFECZ010000320.1 GCA_018241905.1 Pseudomonadota bacterium | reverse complement strand
CGGTGTGCGGTATCGACACTTGGTGTTCGACGTGCTGATCAATGACGGAATTGCTACGGGCTAGACGTCGACATAGTCCGTAGCTTGCGACGTTTTCCTTGCGCGAACTCGACGCCAGGGCCTAAGCGCTGGTGGATCTGACTGCGCAGGGGACACATCGCGCAACATGCCAAGGCGATCGTCGATCAGGAATCGATGGTCCCTACCGAACGACATGCAGATACTCCAAAACGTCGCGCCGCGTCGTGCGGATGCGGTTCTCGGGGGCTTGGGGATCTGCGTAGCCGATGGCCAGGCCGCACACGATCGCGTGCCCGGACTCCAGGTTTAGCGCCTCCCGAACCACGTGCGGATAGGACGCCAATGCGCCAATCGCGCAACTGCCCAAGCCGCGGCCCGCGGCTGCCAGCATGAGGCCGTAGAGGCACATGCCCAGATCCATGAAGCAGCCGCTGCCCATGCGGCTGTCGATGGTCACGACCAGGGCCACAGGGGCGTCGAAGAAACGGAAGTTGCGTTCGAACTGCGCGCCACGCGCATCCTGATCGTCGCGCGCCGTGCCCAGCGCGCCATAGAGCGCCTGCGCGGCGGCCACCTGGCGGCGCCGCAGCGTCATAGGCATCGGCTCGGGAAAGTAGCTGTAGTCCTCGCGGGCGGGTGCGCCCTCCCTGTAGGCCGTCACCAACTGATGGGACAACTGCTGGCGCGCCGCGCCTTCCACGAGAAAAAAATCGCCCGGCTGCAGATTCGCACCGCTGGGCGCGCAGCGCGCCTCCACGAGCATCTCCTCGAGCCAGCGGTGCGGTATCGGTGTGTCCACGAACCGGCGCGTCGAACGCCGCCCGCGCGCCAGAGCCTGCCACGCGCTCGTGGCCGCGGAGGAATCCATACAACCGTCCAACTCTCGCGGCAAGGCCCAATCCGCTGCGTTTGCGGAATCCTTCGACGGGTGCTCTTCAAAATGACTTTGCGACATGAGTGCCTTCGAGAATTTCTTGACGTTGACGGGCCCTAGAGCTTTTCGACCAATGCTGCGGACCCTAGGCCTCCCGCAGCGGCGATGGCCACCAGGCCGAGCGCACCGGCGGGTGCATCGAGCGCCATGTCGGCCAGCAGGCGCACCAGGCTGACCGCGCCGGAGGCCCCGATGGGATGCCCGCGTGCAAGGCCGCCGCCACCGCGGTTCATGCGCTCCGGCGGAAGTTGTAGCGCCCCCCTGAATGCCAGTGCCTGCACCGCGAAGGCTTCATGCAGTTCCGCGCCCCACAGCGCCGACGAAGCGAGGTCGTGGCGCGCGAGCAGCGCCTCGGCCGCCTGTGTGGCCGCCAGCAGGGGCATTTCTGGTGGGCCGCCCATGGCGAGCGATCCGCGCCAGCGCAGCAATGGTCGAAGGCCCCATGCAGTGCACGCCTGGCGGCTGGCCAGGAGCACAAACGCCGCGCCATCGGCTTTGGGTGATATAGACAGTCGGCTGACTGCGGTGGCCTGTGGATCCGCGGCAGAACCTGCCAGATCGTTAGACGCTGCCTCCACCGGCATGCGCGCGGCCTGCTTCGCGCTGAGCTGGCGCGCATAGTTGTCGTGCAAGGTATCGCCGATGGGGACAATCTCGGCCGCCATGCGCGGGCGCGCCGCCAACGCCTTGGCATGACTTTCAAGGGCGAAGGTGTCTTGTGCGACGCGCGTGATCTGGGCCTGCGCCGCGTAGCGGGCCGCGGCCTGGACCAGCTCCGGGTCGCGTTTTGGATCGGGTGCAAAGGCTGGGCGCTCGTACGCCACCGGTGCTTCAGCGGGGGACCGGGGCCGGTGTTGGCGGATGGGCGCACGAGTCCAAGCCTCTGCGCCACCGGCGATGACGAACTGCGCCTGCCCCGTGGCAATCATTCCGGCACCCATCGCCACCGCGTCCAGTCCCGAGCAGCATTGTGTGTCGATCGAATACGCTGGGGTTCTGTCGGGCAGTCCGGCCGCGAGCCCGATCATGCGTGCGGGGTTGCCACCGGCGGCCAGCGCATTGCCGCAGACCAGGCCATCCACGGCGCTCGCCGGCACCCCGCTGCGGGCGAGAAGTGCCTGGACGATGGGGGCGCCGAGCTCGTGCACCGCCAGGTGCGCAAACGCGCCCGCTACAGGCGCGACCGCGCTGCGCGCCCAACCGAGGACGACCGGGGGATCTCCCGTCATGGGGCTTGCAGCTGCCAGGGCAGGGCGTGCCAATCGGCAGGGCCTTCGGTCGACGCCGCCAGGACTTGTGCGAGGGCGGCGTGATCCGTCTTGCCGGCGGCATTCAAGGGCAGGTGTGCGCAGGCAAAGAAGCGCCGTGGCGCCTTGTAGGCATCCAGGCGCGAACGGCACCAGTCCACGAGCGTGGCGCGGTCCATCGGCTGGCGAAGCTCCAGCACGGCGATCGCGCATGCCCCGCGCACGGCGTCGGGCAGGGCCTGCACGGACACGGCGGCCACCGAGGGATGGGCGGCCAGGACCTGCTCGACTTCCTCCGGGAAGAGGTTTTTGCCCTGGACCACGAACATGCGCTGGCGCCGACCGATCAGATGAAGCAACCCTTGCGGGTCCAAATGCCCCATGTCCCCCACCGACAGCCAATCGCCGTCGCGCAGCAGGGCGCCTGGACCGATCGTCGGCTCGGGTGTCACGTAGCCCGTGAACACCATTGGGCTTCGCACATAGATCACCCCCGAGACTTGGCCAGTCTCGCTTGGGGAGGCCGCGCCGGCCCCGGGTGCTTCGATGCGCACGTCGACCCCGGGGAAGAGGCGCCCCACGGCCGTTGCCGGCAGGTTGGGGTGGCTGTCGACCCAGGCAATGAAGCTCGTTTCGGAGGCGCCGTAGAACTCGACGACGCGAGCGTTCGGGAACAGCGCCCGCAGCTCGGGCGTTCGGCTGCGTGGCCAGGAGGCGCCACCGATCATCACGAGCTGCGTGGCGCCGACCACCCGTGGGCCCTGGCGCTGCGCATGTTCGAGCATGAGAAGGATCTGGCTGGGTGTCGCGATGATCGCCCGTGCATCGCCGCCCATGAGCGTCTGCAGCGATGCGCCCGCGGAAAACTGCGCTTGTAGTCGCACGCCGCCTCCGGTCCATAGGCCCAGCAGGGCGCCAAACAGGGACAGGGAATGGGATAGCTGCCCAGGTGCCAGGATCGTGCTGGTGGCCGCGAGTCCAAACGCTTGAACACAGGCGCGGAAGCTTGCCACCCACGAGTGGTGGCTTCGCACGAAGCCCTTGGGCACCCCGGTGCTGCCGGATGTGAACCCCACATAGAAGGAACCGGCGGGTAACGCCCCCCCATCCGATGACGTCGGCGACATCGGTGACGTGCGGGCCGAGTCGGTGGCGAGCACCGCCCGCACTTTTTGTCTTTGCAGCGGCGACCAGCCAGGGTCGCCCATGACAGCCGCGTCGCCGGCCATCAGGATGCCCAGGAAGTCGAGCAGTTGGGCGCCCGGAGACAGCGACTCATCCACCCACACGGGCCGGGGCGCCGCTTGCGTGCGCGGCGCGCGCGTTCGCGTTCCCGCAATGGCCGCCAGATCCCGGAATGTCAGGCGCAGCGAACCGTCGCCGATGGCGATGGCCCGTGGGGTGAGCGCCGCCCAATGCGCCAGCAGTTCATGGACGGTGTCGGACTCCGGTGGTGGCTGCGTCGAATGCATTCCGTCACCGAGCATCGGCGACAGCGCTTCCAAGCCGGGCGACCGGGCGGCCACCGGCGTCACATCGAACGGCATCAGTCCGCCAGGCGCCAGTGCGGCAACCCGCGCGCCACGGTCTGCACCAAAGCTGCGCAGATCGCGCACTTGAGCAGGTCCCCCGGAATGAAGGCCGCGCTCGCCACGGTGGCCTGCGCCCACGAAAGATGCGCGATCCCGGCCAGGCCTGTGATGCCGAACGCGTACACGACCCCGATCCCGCCGACGAAAGCGGCCACGAACGCGCCGGGCCACAGCACGGTGCGCTCGCGTGGGCGCGACCAGCGCTGCATGACGAGGCCGCAGACGGCGGCGCCAAAGGGCCAGCCAAGCAGGAACCCTGCGGACGGCGAGAAGAAAACACCCACGCCCCCGCGGCCGCCCGACAGCAGCGGCAGCCCCATGGCCACCATGAGCAGGAACAGGCCGACGGCGAGGAAGCCGCGCCGTGCGCCCAGCAGGCACCCGGCGAGCATCACGCCCAGGGTTTGCAGCGTGATCGGCACGCCGAACGGCAGATCAAGTTTGGGGATCAGGCCGAATACGGCGATGAGCGCAGCAAACAGGGCGACGCGAGCCAGCGAGTGGTACGAGCGACGGGTGGGTGTGTTGTTCATGCGATGAGTTCCATTCAAGTTCAGCGATCGAGTCTGGCGGCCAGCGCGTCCGCGACGTGTTCTGCTGTTTGCAGCGCGCGGATGGTCAACGGTGCGATCAGGCGCAGCCCGCCTGGGCGCCCCGTGCGTGCACGGTGTGCGTCGTCCAGTCGCTGCCAGCGTTGGTGAAAGACGGCGACGAAGCGCAACACCAGGGCCAACGCCAGGGCCAGGCGTGCCGTGGGCACGCCCACGCAGCCCAACGGCCGAAGCACCTTCTCCAGCACGTCGAGCAGGTCGTCAAAGCGGGTGGAGAGCGTCAGCAGGCTCGCCAAGAGCAAGCCGGTCATCAGCCGCAGTGCGCTGGCGACGCCGAGCTCGGGCGTGCCTTGCCAAGCATGAAAGGCCGCGATCATCACGGCCACCCAAGCGATGGGGCGCAGATGGCGGGCCTGTTGCCAGGCCAGCTTTCCCATGGATGCGTAGGTGACGCTGGCAAGGGCAAAGCCCGCCGCCAGCCAGCGCCAATCTTGCACCAGCGCGAGGGCAGTGCCGCAGAGCGCCAAGGCGAGCAGCTTGAAGGAAGCGGGGACGCGATGCAGCCAAGTGTCGTGGGAGATCGACTGATTCAGCATCACACTTTCACACCATCTCGGCAGTCTCTGCCGATTCGATGGCGCGCCGCTTCACGTCTTCGCGGTACGCCTGGCAAACTTCCTGGCCCGGGCCATCCGCTCGGACCCTGCCGCTCTCCAGCCAGATCACGCGCTGGAAGTCGCACACCTGTTCGAGGACGTGGGTCGAGAAGATCAGTTGTTGATCGGCGCTGAGCAATTGACGTCCGAGGCGCAGCTGGCTCGGCAGGTCCAGGCTGGCAAACGGCTCGTCCAACAGCAGGGTCAGGGGTTGGGCAATCTGCAGTGCCAGCAGGCAGACCTTTTGCCGCTGCCCCTGGCTCAATTGCGAGATGGCGCGCGGTGCCCAGTGCGACAGCCCCCATGTGGTCAGGAAGTCGCGCGCTTGCTCGCGGGCTTGCGTTTTGGAGGCGCCCCGGGCACTCAGCGTGAACGCGAGCTCTTCTTCAACGGTGGGGCAGAGGATCTGATCGTCAGGGTTCTGGAACATCAACCCGACCCTGCGCGCCACTGCGCCATGCTCGGTGTGGGTCGAATGCCCGTGGACCGTCAGCTGCCCGTTGACGGGTTGCTCGAGACCCGCGATTAGTCGCAGCAGGCTGCTCTTGCCCGCCCCGTTGTCCCCGATGATCCCGATTCGCGGTTCCACCAGATCCAGCGTGAGTCCGTCGAACACACGATGCCCGCCTCGCTCCAGTACGACCGATCGCAGGAAGATGCCGCGCTCTGCGTCTGCCCGGTCATCTGCAGGCGGCGAGCGCCGCGTGGCCTCCCGGTGAGGCCAATCGCCTTTGAGAAGGTGCAGGGGGGTGCGAGCGCCAAAAGTGCTCAGCAACGCAACCGCGCGCTCCGAATATCTGCTCAGCATGGATCGCTGCGCGGCGCGAGGTGTGTTAGCAGCCAGTCACCCACGCGGCGGATCCAGCGGCCCGTGGTGCCACGGCGCCTTGCGCGGGTCCAAGACGTTGCAGCGCCGCGGGGCACGTCAGTGTCGGCGCTCGACATGGGCGTCTCCTCAGGCCGGTACCAGCGGCTGCGTCTCGGCGGTCTGCACCGGAACCTGCGAATGCACTTCCTTGATCCTATTGGCCGCATCGACGAACACCAGCTTGGGGCTATGCCCGGCCACGCGTTCTTCCGCCACCAGGCCGAAGGCCGCGATGATGAGCAGGTCGCCCACGCAGGCGCGCCGCGCGGCCGAGCCGTTGACCGAGATGATTCCCGAGCCCCGCTGCGCGCGAATGGCGTAGGTCACGAAGCGCTCGCCGTTGGTCACGTTCCAGATGTGGATCTGCTCGTTGTCGGCCAGGCCTGCGGCGTCGAGCAGGTTCTCGTCGATGGCGCA